>NZIQ01000044.1 GCA_002691685.1 Flavobacteriaceae bacterium
AAGTTCTCACCTAAAATTGTTGTGCCTAAATGAGGGTGTGTCTCCACTTCTCGCAAATAAGAACTCTCTAGCTTAAGTGGTGTTCTCTCTTTAATTTGCTTTAAAATTAGAGACACTTGTTCACTGGATAAATCCAAGGGTTCGATTAAAATATATAAAACACCTTCACATCCTAATCGGTATCGCCCGTCATAAGTCATTATTAAAGCCTGTCCTGATTCAAAAACTTTTAGGGCTTGAAATGCAATGTCTTTTTCAACACATCCACCGCTTACAGCTCCAATAGTGTTTTGATATTCATCGATAAGCATCCTTACGCCGGGTTTGCGATAGGATGAACCATATAGGTCTACTACTGTTGCCAACACAGATTGTATACCTCTATTTTTATTGGTTTGATACGCTTTTAAAATAGATTCTAATTCGTGTGTCATACTAGACTTTGTTCTAATGTACAAAAGTTAATCTAGCTTTTTCCACATAAAATTAGTCTCAAGTTTATAACTACCTAAATATTCAAAAGTACATTCCTTAGGACTCAAGATAGAGAGAAAGTTTTCGTAATCGTTTTTGCGATAAAGATGATATGTATGTCCAATCACTGGCTCGAAACCGAACGTAGCATTATAGACGAGTTGAGTTTGGGCGGCAAGCTTTTGAAGCTCCTCATACGCTGTTTTTAATTCATTGAATTTAGCTTGTAATTCAGTATTGATTTGATAGGAGGCTCGTTTTTTAAAAATACTTAAGTCTGTGATTTTTATTTGCGGACTTCCTAAGTCAGTAGCGTAGGGACGCATAAAGGAATCGTACTTTTTTTGTTTTTCATCAAATACGACTTGGTCAGGCTTCTTTTGGTCCTCTTTAGAACTCATGAAATTAAACTCACAATAGACTTATCTAGAGGAGAAGTGGTAAATTTATATGATTTCAATAATGCTCCTTCTGGAGAGATTAAGAACTTGTAAAAGTTCCATAAAATTGAAGAATTTTCAACGCCGTTTAAATCTTTATTAGTCAGCCAAGCATATAATGGATGTCGCTTACTACCTTTTACGTGTAACTTCTGAGTTAAGGGAAAATTAACATCGTAATTCAACGAACAAAATGATTGAATCTCTTCAGATCCTCCAGGTTCTTGGCCACCAAATTGATTACATGGACAACCTATAATGACAAGCTCAGATGAAAATTGCTCTTGAAGTTTTCTCAGCTCTTTGTATTGAGGTGTAAACCCGCATTTTGAAGCTACATTCACCACCAAGATGAACTTTCCCTTAAAATTGTTAAGTTGTATTGGCGCTCCATCTAAAGCGTTGATTTCGATTTCGTAAATCGGCATAGCTGGTGATGTGGTCTTTTGTTGTGCTACCTTTTGTAGTGATGATTTCGCATTACTCAGCCAATTCATTAATGACCTATTTGCTGATGAAATAACTTCTTTTGTTCGATATCTCTAAATTCTCCGCCATAAAAGAACGTTACTGTAGAAGAACTGTCATCTTGAACACCTCTAGAGGCTACACATAAGTGCTTGGCCTCTATAGCAACAGCAACACTTTCAGTATCTAATATGTCAACTAATGCTCTTCCAATTTGATTGGTTAAACGCTCTTGCACCTGTGGTCTTTTGGCAAAATATTGTACTAAACGATTTAGTTTGGATAATCCCACAACTTTACCCGAAGAAATATAAGCGATGTGCGCATGACCAAAAAAAGGAACAAAATGGTGCTCACAGTTAGAAAAGAATCTGATGTCCTTTTCAATGAGCATTTCTTGGTATTTGTATTTGTTTTCGAATAAAGCCATTTTAGGCATATTCTCTGGTTTAAGACCCGAGAAAATTTCCTCTACGTACATTTTTGCCACTCTATACGGAGTGCCTTTGAGTGAATCATCTGTCAAATCTAATCCAAGAGTTTGCATGATCTCAGCAAAAAGCTCGGCAATTCGATCTTTCTTTTCTTCGTCAGAAAGTGCAAAAAGTTTATTCGTTGTTGGCGTTTCAGACGCTGTTGAGATATGGTCATCTCCAATAGCATCGAAATCTAAAATATTCAGTTCGGAATCTTTAGATATTCCTTGGTAATTATTCTTTTTCATAATAAAACTGTCTGATGCTAATTTACATTTTTGTTTAACAAAAAAGAAATATTATTAAACATTTATTTAATAATGCGGAAGAAGTTTTATCAAAAGACCATAAACAAAGGTGCCAACTAATGCCGAGATAATGACAGTTACAATGGGTAAATATCCTGCTCCCAAAAGAGTAAACATGGGACCCAGAAAAGCTCCAGATAGGACCCAGCCTAAACCAAAAATAGGTCTTCCAATCAAGTAGCGTTTGTATCCTTTTTGTTTATCCTGAAATTCAATGGGATCTTTATCTATGGTTTTTACACCGAAATGCTTGATGTTTTAATCTGTCATTGTAGTTGGACATTGATAAGCGCTTATATCAATTCCTGATTCTTGCATGGCCTTAAATCCTCCTAAAACATCGACACTGTTATGAATACCGCGACTTTTTAATATTGATGCGGCAATCACAGAACGATAACCTCCTGCACAATGCACATAAAATACGCCCTCTTCAGGAAATTCTTTTAAGAAACTATTGATGAAGTCAAGTGGAGTATTCGATGAATTCAAGGCGTGTTGTGCAAAGTACTCACTCTCTTTACGAACGTCAAAAACTTCAATCTCCTCTTTTTGCATAAGTATTTTGAGCTCATCTGCTGCTATTCTGCCTACGCTATCGTATTCTTTTGAATCTGATTTCCAGGCTTCAAAAGATCCTTTTAGATAGCCTAAAACCTGATCGAAGCCTACTCTTGCTAATCTTGTGATGGTCTCTTCTTCTCTTCCTTCTGGAGCAACGAGTAGGATGGGTTGTTTAACATCTGCAATAAGCGTGCCCACCCAAGGGGCAAAGCTCCCATCAAGGCCAATAAAAATTGAACGTGGTATATGACCTTTAACGAATTCGCTTTGATGTCTTACATCGAGAATTATCGCGCCACTCTTATTGGCAAGATCTTCAAAATTTGAAGGTTCTAAGCCTACTGACCCTCTTTTGATGATATCCTTCACATCGTCATAACCCTCTTTGTTGAGTTTTACATTGAGCGGAAAGTATTGAGGAGGAGGCATTAAACCATCTGTGACTTCTTTGACGAATTCTTCTTTAGACATATCATCTCTTAGGGCATAATTCATTTTTTTCTGATTACCTAAGGTGTCTACGGTCTCTTTCATCATGTTTTTACCACAGGCAGATCCTGCACCATGACCAGGGTATACAATGACTTCGTCAGATAAGGGCATAATCTTGTTGCGAAGACTGTCGTATAGGGTTTCGGCCAATTGCTCCTGAGTTACATGCTCTGCCTTTTGGGCTAAATCAGGCCTACCAACATCTCCTAAGAACAGGGTGTCTCCGCTAAAAATAGCGTGATCTATTCCGTTTTCATCTCTCAACAAATAAGTCGTACTTTCCATGGTATGCCCTGGCGTGTGCAGCGCAACAATGGTGATGTCCCCAAGTTTATATTCTTGTTGGTCTTTTGCAATTTGAGCATCGAAACTTGGATTCGCATTGGGTCCAAAAATAATGGGTGCACTTGTTTCTTTAGAAAGGCTGAGGTGTCCACTGACAAAATCAGCATGAAAATGTGTTTCAAATATGTATTTGATTTCAGCTTGATGAGATTTTGCTTTTTCGATATAGGGATGCACTTCTCTTAAAGGATCAATGATGGCAACTTCTCCCTTGCTTTCAATATAATAAGCACCTTGTGCTAAACAACCTGTGTAAATTTGTTCAATGTGCATTGATTTCTATTTTGTTATTACAAAGTTAAGTGTGTTTATCTAATTTAATCGTAACCAAGTTACAATGATGAGCTTTGATGTGATATCTTTTTGTGTAATTCGTTAGGTTCAATATTTTGTCGAATATACAGATGAGCCTCATAAGTGTTTTCAAATAAAAAATTACTACCTATTCGCTCTTCTAATCCGCTATCTTTAATAATGTCTCTTACAGGGCCTATTGCACCTGCTATACACACCCGATATCCTTGCTTTTGAAGCTTCTCCAAAAGTCTTTCGAGCATAAATACACCGCTACTATCGATGTAATTTATGCTTTCCGCATTGATAATGATACTCTTTAAATACTTTTTTTTGGATTCGATTTGGATAGATAATTCAGATTTAAAAAAGTCTTTATTCCCGAAATAGAGTTGGGCATCAAATCGAAAAATAAGCACCTCTAGGTCTTCATCTACATCTTGTTTGAATCGATTTATATTTCTATAATATTTTGAACCTGTAATGTTTCCTAAAACGGCATAATGTGGTTGTGCTGTTCTAGAGACCATCAGTAATAAAGACAATACAATTCCAAGTAAAATACCCTGTGTAATGCCAACAGTAAGAGTAATGAAAAACGTAAAGGCCAGGAGTCCAAACTCGTCTTTTCTATAATTCCACAATCGCTTGGGATATTTGAGATCAATAAGACCGACTACAGCTACCATAATAATGGCTGCTAAAACAGCATTGGGTAAATAATAAAACAAAGGAGTTAGAAACAATAATGAAGCTCCGACAATTGCAGCACTTATAATTAAAGACATAGGGGTGCTAGCGCCAGTTTGGTTGTTTACTGCAGTTCGTGAAAATCCTCCAGTAGTAGGGTATGCCTGAAATAATGAACCCACGATATTGGCAAAACCAAGTGCAATCAGTTCTTGATTGGGTCTCAAACTTAAATTGTTATGCTCATCTTCGACGGCCTTAGCGACAGATATTGCTTCCATGAAAGCCACAAGTGAAAGTGTCAATGCAATGGGAAACAATTCATTAATATTACTAAATACAAATTCTGAAGGAAGGTTTAATTCAGGCAGGCCAGAGGGTATATTCGACAAGATTTTAACTCCTGTTTGCTCCAATTCAAATCCCCAGACTACTAGAATCCCCAGAATCGTAATCACAAGTGCGGCGGGAATTTTGGGAGATATTTTATTCAAAAAAAGGATGCCCAAAATTCCACCTATTCCGATAAAGAATGTGCCAAAATGAATGTCATCTGTAGTTAAATAGGCATTGTAAAGAAGATGTTGCAATTGGTTGCTGCGCTCTATTTCAGTTCCCAATAAGTGTTTGAGCTGACTTAATCCAATAATTATGGCTGCTGCCGAAGTAAAACCGCTTATGACAGGTTTGGATAAAAAATTAACTAGAAACCCCATTTTAAGAAGGCCCATTAATACTTGGATTACTCCCATAAAAAGAGCTAGAAATACGGCCATTTGAATGTATTGATCTATACCGATAAGAGATAGGGCGCCTAATCCTGAGGCTACTAACAATGAATCCATGGCAACAGGACCAACTCCTAATTTTCCTGAAGTACCCATAAGCGCATAAATGAGTTGGGGAATAAAAGCGGCATACAGTCCAAAAATTGGAGGAAGCCCAGCAATCATTGCATATGCCATTCCTTGTGGAATTAACATGACCCCGACAGTCAATCCTGCAAAAAGATCTCCGTAAAATTTGGACTGATTGTATTCAGGTAACCATTCGAATATTGGAAAAAGGCGTTTAAACATAAGACATCTTATTAGCTTTGAAAGTAGTGATTGTCAATCAGCTTACAAAACTAAATGAACTCAAGTAAAGGCTTTGTAACAATTGTTACATTAAATTTACAGTGTTATGAAAAAGAAATTTGAAATCAGTGTTTTTTGGTTTCGAAGAGATTTGAGGTTAGAAGATAATATCGCTTTACACAAGGCGGTCTCTTCAGGATCGAAGGTCTTGCTGTGCTACTTGTTTGAACCAATGATGTTATCAGACTTGCACTATAGTCAACGTCATTGGGATTTTGTACTCAAATCTTTGAATTACATCAACAAACAACTTCAAGCTAAAAATACGCGCGTACTCATTGCCCAAGAAGACATTTTTTCTTTTCTTGAAAAGTTGGCACTGCATTTCGAGATTAAAACGCTTTTCACCAACAATGAGACTGGATTACAGCTCACCTATCAGAGAGATTTGCAATTAGAACGCTTTTGTAAATTAAAAGATATTTCATGGCAGACCTTTAATCATAACGGTGTGTTTCGAGCGCTTAAAAATCGTAAACAATGGCTGTCTCTATGGACGGACTATACCGAGCAAACTCCCTTAGCCTTTTCAGCCCAAATCGAGGATTTTGTTTCTTCTGAATCCCTCGATACCGTAAGATGTACCTCAGCAGATTTTGAATTTACAGACGCAGTACAACAACAAATTGGAGGTCGAGATTATGCATTGAAATATTTAAATAGTTTTATTGAAACTCGACATAAGACCTATAATTATCATATTTCTAAACCTGAATTGTCTCGAAAAAGTTGCAGCCGTTTGTCTCCATATATCGCTTGGGGTGTGCTCTCGACTCGAGAAGTTTTTCACCGGTTTTCATCGCTTAAAAAAAAGAATGCGCATTTAAGAGCATTTTTATCTCGTTTAAGATGGCAGGCACATTTTATTCAAAAGTTTGAAATGGAATGTGAGATGGAATTTCAAAGCATAAATAGAGGGTATCACGATCTTAAAAAGCCTGTCAATACTGTTTATTTAATGACTTGGATGAAAGGTCAAACAGGAATTCCTATCGTTGATGCTTCAATGCGCTGCTTGAACACTACCGGATACCTTAATTTTAGAATGCGTGCCCTTATGGTCTCTTTTGCAACGCATTTGTTGTGGTTGCCTTGGCAGAGTATTTCACATTATCTCGCTCGTCAATTTTTAGATTTTGAACCAGGTATTCACTATCCGCAAATTCAAATGCAAGCAGGTGAAACTGGAATCAATCAAATTCGAATCTACAATCCCATTAAAAATTCTATAGAGCACGATCCCAAAGGAGTATTTATTCGAAAGTGGTGCCCTGAGTTGTCTGATGTTCCCTTGCGATATCTACACGAACCGCACACTATGCCACCACTTGAAGTCGCATTTACAGGAATAGATTTAAATCAAAATTACCCAAGGCCTATAGTCGATTTAGACAAGAGTAGAATTCGAGCCGCTGAAGAACTATATCAGCGAAAAAAAAATGCACTAGTCCTAAGCGAAGGAAGACGAATTATTGGTAAACACACCTTACCAAACCGTCAGATCTTGTTGGATTCATCTAGAATTTAGTATTTTTCTCTTCTGAAAACTACACAGTGTTATGCACAAGCAATTAAGAAGGTTGGCGCGCTATTTTAATCGAGCAATATTTTGCTGTTTACTCATTTGTTTGGTTCTATTTCTTCTTGTAGCACAACGCACTTCGTTTAATGAGACCGTATCTGATAATAGTTTTCTGTATACTATGAATTATGATGTGTCTAGTTTATCTAACCATAGCAGTGCGGAGATTAAATATGGGTATCGCTTGTTTACCCAAACGAATCAATTGTTAGGAGCATTTGCAGATAGTACGAATCAGATATACAACAGTGCACTGAGCTGTGATAATTGCCACTTAAATGCAGGAACTCAAGCTTATGCCATGCCGATGATCGGAGTGAGTAAAGTTTTTCCGCAATTTCGAGGAAGAGAAAATAAAATAGGGACAATTGAAGAGCGCATAAACGGTTGTTTTGAGCGCAGTATGAATGGTGTAGTCTTAGAAGAAAACAGTACAGAGATGAAGGCGCTTATCGCTTACATTGACTGGCTTTCTCGCTTTGTTGAAAAAGATGAAAAAATAATTAGAAGAGGTCTTAAAAGCATAGAAATTCCAGCGCGTAAAGTAGATTTATCTAATGGAGAGGCTGTTTTTCAGCGAGAATGCACACGATGTCACGGTGAGAATGGTCAAGGACAATTATTCGCTGACCAGATCGATTATGAATATCCACCTTTGTGGGGTCCACAGTCATATAACAATGGGGCAGGGATGACTAGAGTAATTACTGCGGCATCTTTTATCAAGTACAATATGCCTTTCGGAATAGATTACCGAGATCCTCTGCTGAGTGATGAAGACGCCTATGATGTTGCTGGGTATATCAATCAACAAAAGCGACCCGATAAAGCAAATCGGGAAGTTGATTTTCCAGATTTGAAGAAAAAGCCGGTTTCAACTCCGTATGGTCCTTATGCTGATGATTTTAGTATCACACAACATCAGTTAGGTCCATTTCAGCCCATTATGCGTTTTTATGAGGAGAAATTCGGTATCAAAAAGACAAAGTAGCTTGGAGGTCAAAAAGTGTTTCCAAAGTTGCTTTTCTGTCTTTGCATTTGTACTTCAAGGATTTTGCCCTGAGATTAATTTCTAAGTCTTTGTAATCTTCGAGCAGAAAACCACAGCTATCGGGTTTGACAAAAGCAATCGTTATGTGCGGATGATAATTTTCAAATGAAAAAGCGTGGTTGTGGTATTCTTGAAGTCTTAAAGCCAAGGTTTCATGTAAATCTAAAACAATAGGCGCGTCTAAATCGAATTTGAGTACATCGTAATGAAATGGAACTCCATTCGTTCCAGTGCCTTCTAAATTTTCAAAAAGACTGAGGTGATGCAATCGGTATTGGGCACCGTAAAGCTTATCGATATAAGCGGCGCACAGCGTTGAGATGACCTCTTTTGAAATGTTTTTATGGATATTTTGAAGGATAGAACAGTGTAAATTTTTCTGAATGGGAAGGGCGTGTGAATTTATTTGCGTGGGTCTTAAATGATAGGGATCTATTTTTTCCTGAAGTTTTTCAATAATGGCGCTAGGCTCGAAATATAAACCAATATAACCCTGTCTCGCTTTCGATGTTGAAAATTTCAAGTCAAACATTCCACCTATTTTGAATTTGAAGTACGTATTAATTTTTCAAATTGAACTCCTAGAATAGGATAAAAAAAGGGGCTCGAAAGCCCCTTTTATTGTTGATTACAACTATGTGTTGTATTTAGAAACGATATCTAAGATTTAAGTTCCAAGTTGTTCCAAAACCAAACCATACGTAGTTTCTTACATCAACTCCATTCCAAGTCGTTGAAGTAGCGTCTGCATGAATGTTAGTATTTGATTCTGCGATGTAAGTTGTATCGAACAAGTTGTTGATATTGGCTCTTAAACTGAAGTCTCCAAAGTAAGCTGTTGCACCTAAATCAACTAATCCATAAGAAGGTAATTTAACTGCACCTCTGTTGTCAGGAGTCAATAATTCATTATCAGTAATACTGTAGTCCGCATAAAGTTCGTCAACAAAACGATAGCCCAAATCAACAGTTACATTACCCATTCTATAATCTGCTGATAAGTAGGTTACAAATTGAGCGGCATCACCAACCTTAGCATCTTTAGCATAAATTGTACCCTCACCAATTTGATTGTTGTTATCGTCAAATACAACAGAAGTAAAGTCGTTTACATACCTCCAATTTCCAAGTGATAACATTCCTCTTAATTTCAAAACAGAACTTGGTCTTAGTGTAGCTTCTACTTCAATACCTTCGTGTAGCACGTCAATATTTTTGAATTGAGCTGTACCGTCTATTCCTCCATCAAGAGTAAACCCTCTTGAGATGAAACGGTTACCCCAGTTTGTTGAATATGCATTAATGTTTAATTTAAAAGCGTTAGAAACATATCCATATCCTAGTTCAAAAGATGTAATTTCTTCATTTTGAGCATCCTCGTTTATGTCATTAGCATATGCTGGGAAGATAGCGTCGAACAATGGTTGACGTGAAATGATACCAGCATTGAAAAATACATTTGATTTTTCACTAAAGTTTATATTTGCACCACCTTTAAGGTATCCACCACTCATGTTCTTTTTATCTGATATTGGGTTACCAACTTGATCAAAGAAATCTTCTCTTTGATAGCTTTGGTTTGATAAACCTGCTTGAAGAACTGCAGTAAATTTTCCTTCGTTATTGTATTCAGCAAGACCGTTTATCCCTCCCCACTTGACAAGACCGTTGTTGTAGTAATCAATTTTAGGACCTCTGATTCCAGTATTTTTGAAGGGCTTGGCTTCAACTAAGGTCTCGATAATTTGACCTTCGCTATTTCGATTTCCTCCTGAATAATACCCATCTAACCCTAGTAGGTCATTCACTACTCTATAGTGGTATCCTTTATAGCTTCTTAGATCTACACCTATGGAGTATCTCATTTTACCTGAAGTGATATCAAGAGATGAAATAGCTCCAAGCCAGTCGTGAGAGTTCATTGATGCTCTGCGGATAAGCACAGCTCTATTGACATTTCCACCAGGATTTCTGTTTCCACCAATTAATTGTCCGGCATAACCACTAATCGGTCCATCATAACCAGAAGTTGTACTTTGATTAACATTTATAACCCTATCAAAGTTGATATATCCATCAGCATCTCTAGCAAACACGCCTTTGCCTTCTTCAATTTGCTCTGTTAAATCTTGACGGAAAGGGTAGAGATCTATATCTGAATTTCTGAAGTTATTTCCTCTAGGACCTGTTCCTCCTCCGCGTCCTGCAGAAGCATAGAATGAAGAATTTAACTGAACATTGTCGGAAATATCCCAATCCCAGTTAAACGTTGCCAATGGTTTGTTATAGAAATTTCTTCTGATGTTGTATTCTTCCTCGTTATAGTCAGAAGCACCTCCGTTGATGTACCCACCATTGGTGTTCCATCTTCTATCGATTCCTTCTTCTCCGAAGTTTTGGTAGTCTCGGATAGAAACCCAAGCAGATCTTTGGTGGTGCCATTGTCCTGCACCTAATATAGAGGCATTTAAAGAATGCTTAGAACCTTCTGGAGCATAACCAATTGCAGCGAAGTAAGTCAATCCTTCACCCTTGGTGAAGTTTACGTATCCATTTCCTTTCCAATAAGACAATAGCATAGAATATGCCCATCCGCTATCGCTTTTACCTGAATTGTATGAGAATGACGTTTTGCTGTAGCCATCATTACCTATCATTTGGTTGAAAGCACCGCCCTGTTCTTTTTCAGCCGATTTAGTGAAAATAGAAACCGTACCACCTACAGAAGGTACCGCAAGTCTAGAAGCTCCTAAACCTCTTTGAATTTGAATTCCAGATGCAACATCAGTAAGCCCGGCCCAGTTTGACCAGTATACCCAACCATTTTCCATATCGTTAACTGGCTGACCATTGATTAAGAAAGAAGTGTTTCTTTGGTCAAAACCACGTAACGAAATTCGAGAATCTCCATAACCACCACCTTGCTTTGTAGCGTATACTCCAGGAGTATTGTTCATGATTTCAGGAAATTCTTGGTTACCTACTTTAAGACTGATTTCTTGAGCCGTAATTGTTGAAACGGCAACAGGAGTTACACGTTCAATAGCGACGTCAATTACTCTTGAAGATGTAACGATGACTTCTTCGAGTTCATTGGTCAAAATTGAATCTGTTACTTGTTGGTCTTGAGCGTAAGTCAAGCCAACAGTTACTGAGAACAGTAACGAAAAAATTTTTTTCATTGTTGTTTTTTTAAAGTTTGATTTTAGTTATGCAAAACTAATTCACACAGGTAGTAGTCTTTGTAAAGTAAAATTTAACTTTAGTTTGCTTAATTGAAATGGGGTTAAGCAGTGCACGAACAGGAAATTATCTATCACCAATCCTCAACTATCTTTAATTTCAATGAAATACCTGTAATCTGTTATTTGATTTGTCTTAGACAGAAAAAAGGATACATTTCTTAAATATAAAATTTATGTTAATAATTAATGAATGTTGGTTTTTTATTTCAGTACTATTGATAGATTCTAACGTAGTCAATTTCAAAAATCTGCGGTTCCCATTGGTCAGGTAAATTTCCGCCTAAATTTCCGCCAACAGCTAAGTTTAATAATAGGTAATGCGGATTGTCATAAGGCAATTTTTCAGTGTTTTTGATTGACAAAAAAGTCTGTTGGTTTACTTGTATATGAATACTGTCTTTCTTCCAGATAGCGCTGTAAATGTGATAATTTTTTGAAGATGTTTTGAGCTTATAAGTGCTTCCTTGATTTTCGTATTTACCTGTTTTTGTATCACCCCAATGCAAATGACCTATAGTCTTAGATTTTTGCCATCCATTTTGTTCCATAATATCAATTTCTCCGCAATTCGGCCAGCCAACGGAACCGAATTCGTCCCCAAATGGGTTGCCGAGCTCGTTAATATTTGTTCCAAGAGTCCAAATTGCTGGCCAAGTTCCCTCACCTTGAGGAAGTTTTGCTTTTACTTCAATTTTTCCGTAAGTGAATGGAAAAGTTGAGTTTAATCGAGCTGATGTAAAGTTTTTGGTCACTCCTGATTGTGTGAGTTCTTCGTTTAAAGCGATTATTTTTAAACTGCCATCATTGACGTAGGCATTTTTTGAACTAGCGGTATAGTGCTGTAATTCACCATTAAACCAATGCCCCTTATCTGGACCAGTCGTCTGGTGCTTCCATTTTTGCTCATCCGGCACTCCCTGATAATCAAATTCATCTGACCATACCAATTTCAGTTTTTGATCTGCGGTTACTGCAGGTTCATTTGGTTTTTGATGGGCACTTTGTTCTCTGCAATTTATTAGGAGAATGAGCCCTAAACAGAGTATAATTTTATGTATTGGATTCATCGTATTCGAAGATAGTTTTTTTCTTAAAGCATTTAATTATTTTCTAATTCATCGTAATATTGCGATAATTATGGGAAAAAGTAGAACAGATTTATTTACAGTTGAACAAAATGACCTAGCTGATATTACAAGAGCACTTTCGCATCCTGCAAGAATAAGGATTCTTCAATATTTGGCGAAACAAGACAGTTGCGTTTGTGGTGACCTCGTGGCTGAAATCGGACTTGCGCAAGCTACTATTTCTCAGCATTTGAAAGAACTCAAAAATAAGGGATTAATTAAAGGAACAATTGAAGGTGCCTCGGTTTGTTATTGTATTGATTTGCCCGCTATGTCTAAAATCCAAAGTACATTGATGGCTTTTTTTAATCAATTTGAGCAAAAAGAGATAGACTGCTGTACCTAACATGAATGAATATAAAACACGAAAATCAATGTATCAAAATTTAAAAACTAGTATAGAGGAAATTGCTCAAAAGGTAATTGTTGATAACAATAGAAAAGAAGTATTAGATGATTTTTCAAATCTCATTGTGCGTGAAATTTTAAGTCAAACGAAATGCAATTTGAATTTTATATGTACGCACAACTCTAGAAGAAGTCATCTGTCTCAAATCTGGGCTTGGGTAATGAGTCGACATTTTAACCTGAATACTGTAGAGTGTTTTTCTGGTGGTACAGAGGCAACGGCACTTTTTCCTCTTGTTCAACAAGTCTTAGTTGAAAAGGGAATCCAATCTGACATCATTGGTCATAAAATGGCTGATAATCCCATATACTATTTTAAAATTAGCGAAGAATTACTGCCTTTAATTGGCTTTTCAAAAAAATATGATGATACCTATAATCCAGCTCAGGATTATATCGCTGTAATGACCTGTTCTCATGCTAATGAGAATTGTCCCTTGGTATTGGGAGCTAAATCTAGAATAGCGCTTACCTATGAAGACCCAAAAGCTTTCGATCATACTCCTGTGCAGTTGGCAAAATACCGAGAGCGAAGTCATGAGATAGCAGCTGAGATGTATGTGGTCTTTAAACAGGTGTCTGAATTAATATATTCAAAATAGCAGTATGAATAATTATTTATTGTAAACAATTTTAAACACCCTTTAGAGAAAGTTATTAGCCTGAATCTTGCTTGTGCTATCTAAATTTTAAACTAATTTTTTTGGAGTAATATTTGAATTTGCTTCTTGTAGGTCTTATTGAAAATGAAATTATCACTGCCTTTATTGATTGATTTTAGATTAAATTCAATTTTTTCTGCACATTGCAAAACATAGTGTCTACCTGATTCATGCATGCAATTAATTATAGGATCTTTGGACAAATGGATAATAGGGGGAACTTCATTGAGTCTCATTTTCTGCAAAAAAATGACATCATTTTTTTGTAGGATCTCCAAATATTTTAAAGTTGCCTTTATGATTAAATGCATAGAGATTAAATTGTTTCTCCAGATTTTTTCGAAAAAATTGATTTGAGTGGTGTCATCATTATTTTTGAATAACTTCTCTATGTTTTTGTTCAACAACGATTTTTGTTCAATAATACTTAATAAACTTCCAATATTTTTTGCATCAACTTTTTTAATCTTGACGTTGTTTTCTGAAAAAGTTGAGCTGTAGTGAAATAATCCTTCAACTATTTTGGACATTTTACGCAATTTTAGTTTCGAATTAAGATACAATAAGGCCTCATTTTTTGCACTTACCAAATCAGTTTTGTAATTATTGATGTGCTGTACAAGTCTGTTTTTTTCGTCAATTAATTCAGCTATTTTCAATCGAGTGTTTTCAATACTTTCTTTAAGTTCTCTTGAAGTTTTAAAGGAGAGAATTGATTTATACAATATAAAAAAGAAAAAGACTGAGCATAAAAACACAAAAACAACTTTTGATACGAATTCAAAATTATTATTTTGTTGGAAAAGAGAAACTAAGCCCAGGGTGTTAGGTACAGTGATTAAAAGACTCCCAAAAGAATAAGTCATCTTATTATTAAATGTTCTTTTTTTTTCCTCTTTATAACCCTCAATCTCTTCTTCGAGGTACTTCAACTCAAATTCAAGCTTTTGTAATTGCCTGGTCTTAACTGATAAACTCATCTTATGTCATTTTCATAGTAGCTAAGTTCATTTATTAGTTGGGTTGAACATAAAAATTATAGATAAAGACAATGAAAGAAAGGACAAGCAACAAAATTATAAATTTTACACCTGAATTGCAAGTATATATTTTTCTGTTTTGATATCATTAAATTAAGGCCAACTTTGTTACTAATTCTTTAAAAGGATAGGGCTGGAAAAAGATATTATAATAGTTAAAAAAGTCTATGTTGTTCTACTTTTCCTGGCTTAATGTATAGCTAACTTTACATTTTTTATTATATTTGTAAAGTATACTTAACGTTAAAAAAATTACAACACAAAAATTTAAAAATCCATGGCACTTTCAAAAAAGGAAATAGCGACTTTAATCGACATCATTTATTCCATAGTATTTGCATTTGTTTTTCTCCCTTACTTTTATAAAAATCAAGAGCTAAATCTGAACTCGATGGAAGGATTGAAAGGAGTTTTAATCCAAATTGTTATATCTACCGTAATATATTTTTCTATCGCATATGCTGCATTGGAAGTTTTTTTTAAAAAAAAGGAAAACACTGACGAGAGAGATGATATGATTCATTCAAAGTCATATAAATTGGGCTATTGGCTATATGAGTTTTCCATAGTCATAATTGTGGGGTATATATTTCAGTCCAGAATTAACAGGCAATTATTTAACCTTCAAGAAAATCAAATTCTAGATAATAGCGTATTAATAAAAGAAGGTGAAATTATTTTTTTGAGCCTTTTACTTCTAGCCGGTATTTCTGTTATAAAGTCATCGTATCAGTTTTACTTACAGAGAACTCATTAGAATGGTTTTAAAAAATAACCTAAAGGAATTCAGGCAAAAAAAAGGATTAACTCAAGAACAATTGGCCGATCTGGTTGGAGTCAGTAGACAAACAATCATTTCAATTGAGCGCTACAGGTATAAGCCAACCTTAGAATTAGGTTTGAAGTTAGCCCTGACTCTTGATATAAAAGTTGAAGGACTCTTTTATTTTGAATAAAAAATATTTAAAATCAATGTATACCTAGGTGAAGCCTAACAGCCTACATTATATAAAATATTTTTTTTCTGTTTTGCGCATCCAATACACTAACAAGGGAACCCCAATTATTGATGGTAAAGCGAATCCTAAAAACGGATCCATTATTTCAAATTTTCCGTTTATGGTGACTAGAAAAGCAGTTGATGTGGCAATATAACCTCCTAGCATATTGCCAATATGAGATAAATACCAATGGTAACTTTTATTGGGCTTGATAATAAATGGTTTAAGATTTACATATGAGATGAGCAAACCTCCCATTCCAAATCCTACAGAAAGTAGTGCTCCGCCACTGAAAAACCCATTTTTTATTGAATAAAAAATGCCTAAACCTATGAAAAAAAGATTTGCAAATCCATTAATAACTCCTGCTGTCCAGTCATACCATTTTGGTTTTTGATTCTTATGAAGGTTTTTCAACTTCAGTTTTCTCACACCAGCAAATACACTGTAATAACTCAAAAAGGCAATTAAAAATAAAAATCTATTAAATCTGTAACTGGCTATAATAATGGCAGTAACAAAAACTAATGTCATTGAATAAAAATAAATTTTACCAGATTTCTTGTGAATTTTAGCTCCTTTAGAACTTATAATTGAGATTAATCCAGTTACTAAAGAAACAAATCCCGCAGCTATATGTATTATTAGTAATTGCTTAGTGAGTTGCTCCATAGGAAATACTTTGGTTTTTTATATTGGTTGGCAATTATAAATCATGATGTGCCAAGTTCTTCTAGTATTTCTACTCTTGTAAATAAGAGTGATTTTGACGTTAAAATACTCAAAAAAAGAAGTAGTCCAAGCGAATTAAAATAGTGGAGATAATTAAAAAGAAATCCTTGAAAAAATCTGCTCAAAATACAGAGCATGTTGTGTGAAATAAAAAAACCGATTATCTCTAATCGGTTTTTTTGCAGTCTGGACGGGACTCGAACTCATTCATAACTACCTGTTAGTCAAACCATTAAAATCAACCTCTGAACACCATGTGTTCTAAATTTGTTGATTTTTGAACACTTAGTGTTCTAAATAAACCCTTTGTGTTCAATGATTTATAGAGGTGTGTTCTAAAAATCGGTTCAAATATAATTGAATTATGATACTTTGCTTTGCATTCTGTTGGTTTTAATTATGACTAACGGTGAGTATACATTATTAATAGGAAATTTATTAATTGAATTTCCTTTAAACCCAGTTTTTTCAATTGGTTAGAACTTTTTTTATTTTCATAAGATGAAAAAACTAATTCTACTATTACTATTTATTCCACTTGTACTAGGTTGTTCTTCATTTAAATCAGGACTTACAATTCCAGCAAATGAAACTTTTATTTTAGGAGAAAGTAATTCAAAAAACTATTCAGCGGAATTGTTGAATACATCCGATTATGAAGTAAAAATAAGAGGTGAAAAAAAACAAAATGGGGAGTATACTCAAGGATTTGTGTTAGCACCAAAAAGTAAAGTAACTGTTTATGTTTCTTCTGATGAAATTATTAAGTTCATTAATAATAATAATCTTCCAGTAAAAGTAAATGTAAAACTAAACAAAGCAGTTCCAGGAATGAGATATATAAAAAACAGAGACCCTAATTGAATTTTAATATCAAACTAATCTCTAATTTGAAATAATGATAAAGACAAAATATTACTTACTTACTAGTCTACTACTCAATTTTCATATTTCTCTAGGACAAGAATCTACGATTAAAGAAGTGATAAATGAAATTACTCAAACACACTTCCAAAATTCTCAAAACAGAGGTTTAGCTATCGGTATAATATATAAGGATTCCGTTCAATCCTTTTACTTTGGGGGTAAGTACACGAGCATAATAAAAGATGTTGGTCCTAATACATTGTTTGAAATTGGTTCTGTAACAAAACTATTTACCGTACATATATTCAATGAATTAGAAAAATTAGAGGTTATTAGTAGAACAGACTTACTTTCAAAATATCTTCCAAAAGAAATATATAAAGGTAAAAAATGGGTTAACCAAATAAGATTAGTTGATATTGTTACCCATACTTCGGGATTACCCTCCTTTGATAGTATCAAAGATTTGGAAACAATTGAGGGGTTTGATTCCGAAGACCCTTTTAGTGTTTTTAATTCCAATTTTATTCTCAATACACTTAAGGAACTCGAAACAATTTCAGAATATGGTACGGTATCTTATTCCAATTTCGGATTTGGAGTATTAGGTTATGTTCTAGAAAAAACAACCAACACTTCATTTGAAAATCTTTTTGAAAATTTCATCAAAATTGACTTAGGATTGACAAATACTTATTTAAGAATTCCTGAAGAACAAGTTATAAATGCTGCTATACCACACAAGGGAGATGAACAATTACCACTAATTCAACTCTACAATCTTTCTCCATCTGGAAGTTTAAAATCAACACTACCTGATGTAATGAAGTTTTTAAAATACTATGTAGACTCTTATGATACTTCATATCACACAAAAAATATATTATCTGACCAGTATCCAGTTACGGATGAAATAATTCCATTTGGATGGGGGACAATTAGAAAGAATAATATTGATTTATTCTTTCATACAGGAGGTACATACGGAAGTAATAGTATAGTCTGTATAATTCCAGAGAAAAAGATTGGAATATCAATTTTATCAAACAACAACTTAAATAACGGATTAAATAACTATTTACTTTCGATAGTTGACTTTTTTACGAGATAGATGAATAGTAAATCTATGTTTATGTTAAAAGATTTAAATGATTGGGAAAATTGTTATATGGAAGAGCTAACTATTCGAATTAATGGAGAGGGGGAGAATCTTTTTGATAATTTATAAATAATTTAACCTAATGAAAAAACTAATTTTAAAATTACTTTAAAACTTCTGTTCGCTCGAACAAAAGTTAAAAACTCAACTTATCACCATAAAATAATTCGAAAAGGAAGGATTCGAACCGATAAAAAAATAGTGGATTTTATAAAAACATAAACCCTTGAAAATCAAGGGTTTATGATGGGCGGTCTGGACGGGACTCGAACCCGCGACCCCCTGCGTGACAGGCAGGTATTCTAACCAGACTGAACTACCAGACCATTAAGAATTTTTTCGCTTGAAGCGGCTGCAAATATAGCTAACTAGGTTTATACAGACAAAAACTTTTTTCTAAAAGATTCAAATTATAGTTCATCTCAAGAAGTACTTGCCTTTTATGCCTTCATTAGAGTTGTTGATCTATAGCTTCAGCGTATACATTTTTTGGTGCAACACCCACTTGACGTGCTACAACCTCTCCGTCTTTAAAAACCAAAACAGTGGGGATGTTACGAACACCGTATTTGGCTGCAAATTGTTGATTTTCGTCTACATCTACTTTGCCGACTACAGCTTTTTCGGCGTATTCATCACTCAATTCATCAATAATTGGACCTACCATTCGACATGGTCCACACCATGCAGCCCAAAAATCTACAACAACTGGTTTATCACTTTTTAAAACTACATCTTCAAATGTAGCATCTGTAATTTCTAATGCCATTTTAATACTAACTAAATTTGATGTACAAAGTTACTTAAACTTATAGAATTTTGAAGGAATCAATTCAGACTAAAATTCAATTCTAAATCTTCTAAAGCGTCTAACAAATTCGTATTGATATCAATTTTTTGTTTCTGACTTTTTAGTTGGAGATTGATTTCTGATTTTTGATCGTGAAGGGCGAATTGCAATTTCTTTTTACCAGGGTATTTAGCTAGTACATGCTTCAACTGCGTTATGCGATTTTCATTAACCTCTTCAGTCTTTAAAAATAGGGTCAGTTTATTGCTGTAGTGCTCCATGACTTCTTGCAATAATTTAATATCGTTGAACTGTAGTCGAGGGTCTCCTTTCACACCGGTTTCTTTATTGACCCAGCCTTCTTTGATGAAAATTTTCAAATGTAAAAAGTTATGAAGACCATAGAAGTGTTTGAATTTAAGGTATTCTTCTCCAAACATTCTAAATTGGTTCGAGCCGTTGTAATCTTCTATCGTAAGTAATCCCCAACCTTTACCATTTTTTGATATACGATGCTCGAAGTCCGTCACAATTCCTGCAACAACAACTTCCTTGTTAATGAATTCTTTGAGGTCTTTTTGGAATAATGCGATATTACCTTTAGTAAATTGTTTGATTTCCCTTTTGAAGTCATCAAGAGGATGGCCAGTTAAATAAAGCCCAACCACTTCTTTTTCTTTTCTAAGACATTCCATCGTACCCCATGTTTCGCAATCTGGAATTACGGGAGCGTTGATTTGAACATTTTCGTCATCTTCAAATAAGTTGCCTTGAGATGCATTTTGGTTTTCTTGATAACGTTGAGCCGATCTCATTGTTTTTTCTAAATAATTCATACCGTCAGCAGTTTCTTGAAAGTACTGGGCTCTGTGAGCTCCAAAAGAGTCGAAACAGCCAGCCAAAGCCATGTTCTCAAAAGATTTTTTATTGGCAGCTCTCAAATCAATGCGCTTGGCTAAATCAAAAGAAGAAAAATACTCTCCATTTTCTTTTCTTTCGTCAACTATAGTTTGAACAGCTGACTTACCAACGCCTTTAATGGCACCCATTCCAAATCGAATCGCATTATTTTTATTTACCGAAAACTTATAATAAGATTCATTGATGTCTGGTCCTAGAACTTCTAGTCCCATACGCTTTGCCTCTTCCATAAAAAGGGTGACTTGCTCGAGTTGGTTCATATTATTAGAAAGAACAGCAGCCATATATTCTGCAGGATAATGTGCTTTTAAATAAGCCGTTTGATAAGCGATGTACGCATAACAAGTGGAATGTGATTTATTGAATGCATAACTTGCAAAAGCCTCCCAATCCTTATAGATTTTTTCGAGTATATCTTGAGGATGTCCGTTTTTAATACCCCCATTGATGAATTTAGGTCTGAGTTCGTCAATGAGATCAAATTTCTTTTTACCCATAGCTTTTCGAAGAACATCCGCCTCACCTTTGGTAAAATCCGCTAATTTTTGAGATAACAACATCACCTGTTCTTGGTATACGGTTATACCGTAAGTAGGCTCTAAATATTCTTTCATCTCAGGGAGGTCATAGGTAATGGGTTCTACACCGTGCTTTCTGTTGATGAAACTTGGAATGTATTCGAGAGGTCCGGGCCGATAAAGGGCATTCATGGCAATTAAATCGTCAAATACAGAAGGCTTTAATTCTTTGAGGTATTTCTGCATTCCTCGAGATTCATATTGGAATATGCCAACTGTCTCTCCTCTTTGGAAAAGCTCGTAGGTTTTGGTGTCATCCAAAGGAAATTCGTCTGGAACTAATTGAATCCCACTTCGAGCTTTTACAATTTTAACGGTGTCTTTGATTAAGGTCAAGGTTTTTAGACCTAAAAAGTCCATTTTTAGTAATCCAGCATTTTCAACGACTGAGTTGTCAAATTGTGTGACCCACATATCAGCATCCTTTGCAGTGGCCACAGGAATAAAATTGGTAATATCATCAGGAGTAATAATGACTCCACATGCGTGAATTCCTGTATTTCGAACGGTTCCTTCAATATTTTTGGCAAGCTGAAGGGTTTTTCCCAATTCGTCATTTCTAGTAGCAATATCCTTGAGTTCATTGATTTTGACTGCATCTTCTGATCTGTATTTCTTGGATAATTCTGCCTTATCCATATCCCAGATTTTTTTCAGCTTCGTCATATCGGGGAGCAGCTTGGCCAATCGATCAGCCTCGGAAAGAGGTAAGTCTAACACTCTAGAGGTATCTCGAATAGATGACTTGCCAGCCATCGTACCGTAAGTAATAATTTGCGCTACCTGATTAGAACCGTATTTGTCAATGACGTAATCAATCACTTTTTGACGTCCTTCATCATCAAAGTCAATGTCAATATCAGGCATAGATACCCGATCTGGATTCAAAAATCGCTCAAAAAGGAGTTCGTATTCAATTGGGTCAATATTGGTAATTTTAAGGCAATAGGCCACAGCCGACCCAGCAGCTGAACCTCTTCCTGGACCAACTGAGACTCCCATATTCCTGGCCTCTCTAATGAAATCCTCCACAATTAAGAAATAGCCAGGATATCCTGAGTTTTCAATAATCTGAAGCTCAAAATCTAAACGCGACTTTAAATCTTTACCAATCTCTCCGTATCTCTCTTCTGCTCCTTCATAAGTGAGGTGCCTCAAGTAGTTATTTTCTCCTCTTTTACCCCCGTCAACCAAATCTTGTTCTTCTAAAAAGTCATTAGGGATATCGAATTTGGGTAACAAGACCTCTCTGGCCAAATGATAATTTTCAACTTTAGACATGATTTCCGAAACGCTTTCAATGGCCTCAGGCAAGTCACCGAAAAGGGTCTTCATCTCTAGTTTATTTTTAAAGTAATATTGATTGTTTGGCAATCCGTATCGAAATCCTCGACCTCGACCCACTGGAGTTTCTTTGAGTTCACCGTCTTTTACGCAAAGCAAAATATCCTGAACGTCAGATTCTTCTTCAATAGCGTAGTAGGAGTTGTTGGTAGCAACCAATTTGACTTGGTGTTTAACCGAAAATTCAATTAGACTTTTGTTTACGCGATTCTCATCTTCCTGTTGATGACGCATAATTTCAAGATAAAAGTCTTCTCCGAAATGACTTTTCCACCAAATAATTGCTTCTTCAGCTTGTCGCTCACCCTGATTTAAAATTTTAGAGGCGATTTCTCCTTGAAGATTTCCAGAAAGTACGATAAGATCTTCTTTGTAGGTCTCTATGAGTTCTCTGTCAATTCGCGGGATGTAATAAAAACCTTCTGTATAAGCTTTAGAACAGAGCTTGGTCAAGTTGTGGTATCCTCTTTTGTTCTTTGC
>NZIQ01000045.1 GCA_002691685.1 Flavobacteriaceae bacterium
CTATTCTAGAGAAACAAAAAGAGTACGATGAAAAACAAATATTAGAGAGTGGTGTTGTTAAAAAATCTCAGCTTTCCAATTTAAAAGCCCACTTGTATAAACAGCTTCTTGTCAGTTTGCGATTGAATCCAGCGGTTCAAAATACTCGAATTCAAATTAGAGAACAATTGGACTTTGCTAATATTCTTTATCAAAAGGGATTGTATCGTCAAAGCCTAAAGATATTGGATAAAGCAAAGTCAAATGCGCTAGAACATGAAGAGAAAAATATGGCTTTTGAAATCGTAGAATTTGAAAAGCATATTGAAACACAATTCATAACTCGAAGTATACCTAGACGAGCAGAAGAATTAGTTCAACAGACTACTAGGCTGTCTGAATTAAATCATTTGACCTCTACACTTTCTAATTTGTCGATTAATCTCTATGGTATGATGCTTAAAGTGGGATATGTTCGCAGCGACAAAGACCTCAAGCGTGTTCAAAATTATTTTGAAAGACATTTGCCTGTTTTTGATGTGAACGATATGGATTTTAGAGAAAAATTATGGTGGTATAAAGCACATTTATGGTACAGTTTTTTGACTCAAGATTTTTTATCCTCGTACAAGTTTTCTTCTAAATGGGTTTCTTTATTTTCGGCTTCTCCAGAAATGATTTACTCTCACCCCGTTTTTTACATAAAAGGAAATCACTATTTACTTGAATCACTGTTTTTTTTGAAATACCACACTCAATTTAAACAAGTGCTGCATGAGTTTGTTCAAACTACTACGCAAGTGGATTTTCCGAATAATGACAATCTTAAAGCGCTGATTTTTCTCTACACTGAGCTCAATAAACTTAATTCTTTCTTTATTGAAGGGGACTTTTCAAATGGACTTAGACATGTTAATGACATTTTAAGAGGAATAGAAATACATAAAAATCTTATCGATGAACATCATGTTATGCTTTTGCACTATAAGATAGCTTGTTTGTATTTTGGTAATGGCGATCACCGAAATTGTATAAGGCACCTTGAACTCATTATTAAAAGCAAGAAATTAAAAATGAGAGAGGATCTTATGTGTTTTGCAAGGGTGCTTTCTTTGGTAGCTCATTATGAATCAGGGCAAGATTATCATCTTGAAGTTCAACTTAAGCAGACGTATAAATTTTTACTGAAAATGAATGACTTACATTCAGTTCAGAATGAAATGTTGAAATTTTTAAGAAACCTAGGGGGTATCTTTCCAGGGGAGTTAAGGGCAGAATTTCTGAAATTATACAATAACTTAAAACAGTATGAATATCATCCTTACGAGAAGCGTGCTTTTTTATATTTAGACGTCTTGTCTTGGCTTGAAGCTCATTTACAGAACAAGACGGTGGGAGAGGTGATAAGGGAAAAATACCTACAACTGAGCCGCTAATTCCTTCCGAATAACCTTCCAGATATCTGTGTGTGGTAATTCTGCATTGATTTCAATTTCTTTGCCTGAAACAGGATGTATGAATTTCAGGGTTTTAGCTAACAGTGATATGCTTTGATCGTTGTTTGATCTACTAGAGTTATACTTTAAGTCACCTTTTATAGCGTGCTTTATATAAGCTAGTTGTGTCCTTATTTGATGATGTCTACCTGTTTCAAGTTTTACTTTAAGCAAACTGTATGATTTAAGTCTTAACAACACTTTATAGTGCATTATAGCTTTCTTTGTTCTATTTCCTTTTGAATCGGAAACAAAGGACTTATTCAGCTTGTTATTTCTTATTAAATGATTTTCTAAACGCTGTTGCTCTTTGCTTACTATACCTTCGACTATGGCCCAATAGGTCTTATGCACCTGCTTGTCGGCGAACATCTTATTCATTCTACTGAGCGCTTTTGAGGTTTTTGCGAACAAAACTACTCCTGATGTAGGTCGATCAATTCGATGTATAACTCCTAAAAAGACATTTCCAGGTTTATGATCCCTTTTCTTGATGAATTGTTTAGTGATTTCTACTAACGGAGTATCTCCAGTGCTATCACCTTGCACTAATATACCGGATGGTTTATTTATAGCAATTAGATGGTTGTCCTCGTATAAAACCTTGACCACCTTTTAGTATTGTTCTTTTTCAGACGGAAAACTGTTGTCCTTAGTATCTCGCACGTACTGTTGTACTGCTGTTGTAATGTCGTTTTCTAAATCGAGGTACCTTCTTAAGAACCTAGGACTAAATTCTTTATTCATACCTAGCATATCGTTGACTACTAGAACTTGGCCGTCTACTTTAGGACCAGCTCCAATGCCGATGATTGGTATTGTAGTGTTAGAACTTACAATTTCAGCTAATTTCGCGGGGACTTTCTCTAATACAATAGCAAAACATCCTATTTTTTCGAGAAGTGCTACATCTTCGAGTAATTTTTTGGCCTCGGCCTCTTCACGAGCCCTAACGGAATAAGTACCAAATTTATAAATTGACTGAGGGGTTAAGCCTAAATGTCCCATAACAGGAATACCTGCTTGTATAATTCTGTTTAAAGATTCTTTTATTTCAGCTCCACCTTCTACTTTAATGGCGTGGGCTCCACTTTCTTTCATAATCCTAATGGCTGACCTCAATGCTTCTTTGGAATCACTTTGATAAGAGCCAAAAGGTATATCGACAACAATAAGGGCTCTCTCTGCGGCTCTTACCACTGCTGAAGCGTGATAGATCATATGGTCTAAGGTGATTGGCAAGGTGGTTTCGTGACCTGCGAAGACATTGCTTGCAGAATCTCCGACTAAAATAACATCTACTCCTGCGGCATCTACTAATCTGGCAGTAGAATAATCGTATGAAGTTAGCATTGCAACCTTCTGTTTATTCAACTTCATTTCTTGCAATGATTTTACTGTTATCCTCTTATATTGTTTTTTTGCAGTAGACATATTAGAATTTTAATAATGCAATTTACGAAGAGAACACTAATAGTACTTATGATATTTTCAATTGGTTCACTCTTTGGTCAATCAAAGCCATCAGATCTAGTGAAAACCTTTTTTGAGGATTTTCATAGACAGGACACTTTGCAATTAGCCAATCATTTTGTCAGTGATGCTGTTATGAAATCTATAAGCCAAGACGCAACTGGTCAAACAAAAATTTCGACATTGGCAATCGAACGATTCGTTCAAAGCATTGGTTCAATGCCATCTAATCGAAAATTTGAAGAGAAAATTTTAGCCTACGAGGTTAAAGAAGATGGTTTAATGGCAAAAGTTTGGACTCCCTATGAATTTTATATCGACCAAAAGTTATCACATACCGTTGTTAATCTGTTTGTTTTGAGTAAAATAAATGAGGAGTGGAAAATTGTTTTTTTGATCGATACGCGTTACCGTTAAACATTTAACAGTCTGTAAAAGCGACGTTTATAGCCAAACCACCTTTAGAAGTTTCCTTATATTTTACACTCATATCTTTGGCTGTTTCCCATAAGGTGTGAATTACTTCATCCAATGATACTTTTGAATCAGCGGGATCTGAGGCCAAGGCTAATTCAGCTGCATTGATAGCTTTAATAGCTCCCATTGAATTACGCTCTATACAAGGTATTTGAACTAGTCCTTTAATAGGGTCGCAGGTCAATCCAAGATGGTGTTCCATGGCAATTTCGGCGGCCATCATAACCTGCTCTGGACTTCCACCCATTACCTCTGTTAATCCTGCTGCAGCCATTGCTGAAGAGACTCCAATTTCTGCTTGACATCCGCCCATAGCGGCTGAAATAGTTGCCCCTTTTTTGAAAATACTGCCAATTTCTCCAGAGACTAAGAGAAATTTTCTAATATGATTGATATCCGCTTCGTGATTTTCAATGGTAAGGTAGTACAGCAGCACTGCAGGTATAACTCCAGCACTTCCATTAGTTGGAGCAGTTACCACTCGTCCTAATGCGGCATTGACCTCGTTAACAGCAAGTGCGTAACAACTGACCCATTGTAGAATTTCACGAAATTTTACCTCGGTAGCACGTATGGCTTCAATCCAATTTGAAACATCCTTGTATTTACTATTTTTAATCAGCTTATGATGAATATCAAAAGCTCTTCGCTTAACGTTTATACCTCCTGGAAGAATACCTTGGCTATGACAACCTTCAAAAATTGAGGTAAGCATGGTATCCCAAATGAAATCTAATTGGTCATAGACCCTTTTTTCATTAGTAATGCAGCACTCATTCTCTAATACGATTTGTGAAATTGATTTAGATGATTCAGCGCAATAAGACGTTAAATTTTGTGCTGAATTTATGGGATATTTGAGTTTGAATTCCTTTTGTGGTCCACCAATAACACCGTTGTCATCTTCTACAAAACCTCCACCTACGGAATAATACGTTTTTGCGATACGTTTAGAACTTTTACCGTTTAGGGTAACTTCAAATTTTAATGTGTTCGCATGTTGAGGTATGCTAATAAAATCAAAATGAATATTTTGATCAATATCGAAGATTATCTTAAATTTTGAAGCGAGTTGAAGCCGTTTTTTCGTTTTAATGCGTTCAAATGAAGACAAAACAGAATCCGTTGAAATCCTCTTGTAATTTTTTGACTCAAGTCCCATACAGAGTGCAATGTCTGTAGCGTGACCTTTTCCTGTTAAGGCCAAAGAGCCATATAAACTTACATCTAAGCTCTTTACATCGCTTAATTTTGCCTCATTACTAAGGTGTGTTATAAAGTGCTGAGCAGCCTTCCATGGACCTAAGGTGTGAGAGCTTGATGGGCCTACACCAACCTTAAACATGTCAAAAACGCTTATTGAATTCATTAAATACGCCTCAATTTCTGTCGAAATTACATTAATTTCTTTAATCCAATCTCAAAAAAATGACAGCTTGTCAGTTTTATCACAATGGCATACTGATTGACATATATTCCTCAGAAAATTGAATTAAAATACTATGAGTAAAATAATAGGTATTGACTTAGGAACTACGAATTCATGTGTTTCTGTAATGGAAGGTAATGACCCTGTTGTCATTCCCAATGCAGAGGGAAAAAGAACAACTCCATCTATGATCGCTTTTGTTGAAGGCGGGGAAATAAAAGTTGGTGATTCTGCAAAGCGTCAAGCAGTAACAAATCCAGAAAAAACAATTTATTCGATAAAGCGTTTTATGGGTAATAAATTTTCTGAATCTTCGAAAGAAGTAGGCAGAATACCATATAAGGTGTTAAAGGGGGATAATGACACTCCAAGAGTGGATATAGACGGAAGACTATACACTCCGCAAGAACTTTCTGCAATGATTCTTCAGAAAATGAAGAAAACTGCTGAAGATTATCTTGGACAAGATGTAAGTAGAGCTGTTATTACAGTTCCAGCCTATTTTAACGATGCACAACGTCAAGCTACTAAAGAGGCAGGAGAGATTGCTGGACTCATTGTGGAACGAATTATAAATGAGCCTACTGCAGCATCTTTGGCCTATGGCTTAGATAAAAAAATGACGGATCAAAAAATTGTTGTTTTTGATTTTGGAGGCGGAACACACGATGTATCGATTTTAGAATTAGGAGACGGTGTTTTTGAAGTTTTAGCTACAGATGGAGATACGCACTTAGGAGGTGATGACGTTGATCAAAAAATTATTGACTGGTTGGCAGAAGAGTTCAAATCTGATGAAGGAATTGATTTAAGAAACGATTCAATGGCTCTACAGCGCTTAAGAGAGGCTGCTGAAAAAGCGAAAATTGAATTATCTGCTTCAGCACAGACAGAGATAAACTTACCATACGTAACTGCCACTTCTTCAGGACCAAAGCACTTGGTAAGAACACTTTCAAGAGCAAAATTTGAGCAGCTCATTGACGATCTAGTAGAACGTACTATTCGTCCATGTGAAACAGCACTTTCCAATGCAGGATTGTCTAAAAGTGATATCGACGAAATTATTCTTGTAGGAGGTTCTACAAGAATCCCAGCGGTTCAATCTGCTGTCGAAAAATTTTTTGGAAAAGCACCTTCTAAAGGAGTGAACCCTGACGAGGTTGTAGCTGTTGGAGCTGCAATACAAGGTGGTGTACTAACAGGTGATGTAAAAGATGTATTACTCTTAGATGTTACACCTCTTTCATTAGGAATTGAAACCATGGGAGGAGTTAACACTAAATTAATTGAATCTAATACTACAATTCCAACCAAGAAATCTCAAGTGTTTTCGACTGCTGCTGATAATCAACCCTCCGTTGAGATTCATGTTATTCAAGGAGAGCGACCTATGGCTGGAGACAATAAAACGATAGGTAGATTTCATTTAGATGGTATTCCACCAGCACAGAGAGGAACACCTCAAATTGAAGTGACTTTTGATATTGACGCCAATGGTATTATTAAAGTTTCAGCAACGGATAAGGCAACAGGTAAATCTCAAGACATTCGTATTGAGGCCTCTTCAGGACTAACTCAAGAAGAAATTGAGAAAATGAAAGCTGAAGCTGAAGCCAATGCAGAATCTGATAAGAAGGCCATGGAAATGGCGGATACACTCAATAAGGCGGATCAAATGATCTTTGAAACAGATAAGCAGTTCAAAGAATTTGGAGATAAATTATCCGATGATAAGAAAAAGCCGATTGAAGAAGCTTTGGATTCCTTGAAAAAGGCCTACGAGACTAAAGAAGTTGAAGCTATTCAACCTGCTCTAGATCAAATCAATGAAGCGTGGAAGAACGCCTCTGAAGAGATGTATAAAGCTCAGGCTGAAAATGCAGGAGGAGCCGGAGCCGAAGCTGGGCCAGAAGCTGAAAATAGTGCTGATGAATCTACTGAGGATGCAGATAATGTAGAGGATGTAGATTTCGAGGAAGTTAAATAAGATTTAGTACATATTTTTTCGTTGAAAAGAAGTCACAATTTTAGTGGCTTCTTTGCTTTTATAGAAAAAACAATGTTATATTTGCTGCCCACTAGGAGAGATGGCAGAGTGGTCGAATGCGGTGGTCTTGAAAACCATTGAGGGTCACACCTCCGGGGGTTCGAATCCCTCTCTCTCCGCAACATAAGAACCTTAACTTTTGTTCATCAAAGTGTTAAGGTTTTTTGTTTTTTACCCCGTGTATTACAAGGATCCATACTTCTTTTATTGGCCCTATCGCTGTTGTTATTGAGAATTGGCTTTTTTCTTTCTAAGACAGGATATAGGCGATTTAAGATAATCAATGATGAAGATAGAAAATTCACAATGTTTATTAGAAAAATATTGGCTCAGTAAAAGTTGAATGATAATTAACAGTATCTTTATCAATACTTCAATAGCTCATATAAAATAGAGTTCATTGGGAAAAACATTTTATGCGTTACTTTTTTGCATTCATCGTACTAGTATTCTTGTCTCAATCCTGTATTGAGCCTGTGAAGCCTGAATTTCAATACATTGAAAATGTTTTATTTGTAGAAGGATTGGCATCTACTGCACAGGGTACAAGTTTTGTGAGTATAAGACAGGCTTCTACTGAATTTGGCATTTATCAAACCTCTTTTGTAGAAGGTGCATCAGTCAGAGTGGAAAATATAGATGAGGGGGTTGAAACTCCGTTTTCACAAGACCTAGAAAGTTATGTTGCTCCAACTGATTTTATCGTTAATCCAGGACAATCGTATAAGCTCATTGTGGATTTACCAGATGGCAGAAGAATAGAGTCTAATGCTGAAAGTACTGCTGATGCTGTTGAGATCAATGATGTTCAAATTAATTATGAGTCAGAGCTATACTTTGACGAAGAATTGGAGCGTAATATTCCAGGTCATCAAATGAGAGTTGACTTTTTGGATCCTGAAAATGTCCCTAATTATTACTATTTCACATACCGATTTATAGAAGACTTAAAATTTTGCGAACGTTGTTATGACGGTATTTTGAGAGATGGCTCATGTTATAGACCTTCCGGATTTAGAAATTTTCCAGATTATTACGATTATCAGTGCGATACTGAATGCTGGAAAATTCGATTTCCAGAATCAATCATACTGTATGATGATCAATTTTCAGACGGATTAAATATTGAAAATTATTACGTAGATAACCTACCGCTTTATACCAGAACTGATGCCTTAGTAGAATTACAACTATGGACCTTAACAGAAGAAGCATATCGGTACTATAAAGTCCTTAAAGATTTGGTCGATAATAATATTGGATTTAATGCGCCTCCTCCTGCACCCTTAGTAGGAAATATGAGAAATGTATTAAATGATGAGGAATTTGTTTTTGGTCGTTTCTCTGTAGCAGCAGCCTCGACCACCGCAGTTTTTATCGAACGTGAGACGCTAACTGACTTGCCAATTGAGCCTATTTTGCCCGTAGTGTTCGAGCCGACTTTAAATTCACCTTATCCTCCACCAGCGACTATCTTGGCACCTTGTAATGAATCTAGATATCGCACTGCAATAAAACCTGAAAATTGGATTGACAATGAATAAAATTGTTTTCTTTATAGCGTTTATAGGTTTAAGTTTAGGTGCTTTTGCTCAGAATAAATTTGAATTCAGTGTAGAGGTCATTGATGCTAAGACGAATACTTTTTTAGAAAGCGCGGAGGTGATTATTGAACCCTGTCAATGTGGTGGAGTAACAAATGCTAAAGGGTTTTTTGAGATAGAATTGACTGAGGATGATTATAAAATTACTGTCACCTATATTGGTTATCGTACTGAGCAACGGAATATTAGAGTAGATCGAGATCGGTTTATTCGAGTAGCGCTAAATGAAGAAACAGAGGAGCTTGAAGAGATTGTACTCAGTGCAAAATCACTAATGGAATCTATTGAATCCCCTCAAATGGGAGCCCTTTACATCAACTCACTAGTTATGAAAAAATTACCTGCTGTTGCGGGTGAATACGACATATTTAAGTCAATGACTATGCTTTCAGGAATAACCAATTCCGGTGAAATTAGTAATGGATTATCAGTGAGGGGAGGAACTTTAGATCAAAATTTACTGCTTTATGAATATGCCCCTGTGTTTAATACAACTCATCTCTTTGGATTATTTTCTGTATTTACCCCTGAGGCAGTTTCTTCTGTTAATTTATACAGGGCAAATATTCCTTCTAGATACGGAGGTCGTTCAACTTCAGTATTGGATTTGAGAGTAGCGAATCCCTTGGTCGAAAAACCACAAATAAAAGGATCTTTGGGTCTAGTGTCTTCACATTTATCGGTACAATTGCCTCTAATAGAGAATAAACTATACCTCGGTGCGCATTCAAGAGTGGGCTTTACCGATTTTCTACTGCCCTTATTTTCACAGCGTTTACAGAACAGTAAGGCTAATTTTTACGACGCAACTTTTAAACTACAGTACTTAGTTGGAGCCAATGACCAGATATCACTTACGGCTTTTAGAACTAATGATTTTTATCAACTCGATTTGATTTCTGAAATTGATAATATCAATTCTGATATTAATCAATACGACTTCTCTACGTCAAATTATTCGCTGAATTGGACACATTCGTTTTCTGACGATGCATACCTCAAGACAATAGCCGTTAATAGTCTATACAGTCCAAAGACGATATTTCCAGATAATGCCTCTGATAATGAGGTAGTTTATTCTTCAAGTATTGGTTATCAGTCTCTTCATAATGAATATTACAAGACGGTAAGCGATCGTTTGAAGTACTACATCGGTCAACAGTCTGTCTTTTACAATCTCGAACCGGGAACTTTAGCCCCTGGAAGTAGTTTGAGCGTTACAGGTGTGAAATTAGCAAATGAAAAAGGATTACTAGTGTCACCGTATGCCAATGTGGAATTTGCTTTTTCTGATAATCTTAGAACTTCTATAGGTATGCGATTTAATCGATTTGATCTGGATGCTGATAATCAAATACCACCTAACGCAAACGATGAATTTGAATTAAATACAACATATTCTGGATTAGAACCTCGTTTAGGAATAAGTTGGAATCTAGCAGACAATAGTTCTATTAAAATGAGTTTTGCGCGACTACACCAATACCTTCAAAATATTTATAATTCGACGACTCCTTTGCCCACATCAAGATGGAAATTAAGTGATTCTTACATCAAACCTCAGTCCAGTAATTCATATGGCTTGGGTTATTACCAGTCTCTTCGCGATGGGGAAGTAGACTTTTCTATAGAAGGTTATTACAGAAATTCGGCGAATAATTTAACGTATAAACCTGGCGCAGATTTCTTTTTAGAGCCTAGAATTCAAAATGAAATCATTCAAGCTGACGGAAAAGCCTATGGAGTAGAGCTAAATCTGGCCAAAACCCAAGGTAAAGTCAATGGATGGATTAATTATACATATTCTAGAAGTTTTTTAAAGTCCTTTGCTGAAAAATTAGGTGATAGAGTGAACAATAATAAATGGTATGCCTCAGATTTTGACAGACCTCATATTTTAAATGCAACCTTAAACCTCGAAGGAGATATTTACAACACATGGAGTTTTAATGCGACCTATCAATCAGGCCGTCCCTATACCGTAGCTAATTCTATTGTAGACATTCAAGATTTAACTGTTCCCATTTTTATAGAGCGTAATAACTCAAGATTACGCCCCTATTACAGATTTGATTTTTCTTGGAAGGTCAAATATGGAAAAAAGGTGAATCGAAGATGGGTAGGGGATTGGACCTTTACCATTTACAATATTACGGGTCGAAAAAATCCATTTAATCTGTATTACGAGCAAAGACAAGCTAATTTAAATAATGAGGTTTTTCTGGATAGCCCACTTGGGTCTTATGAATTGGCCGTTTTAAACTCACCTATATTGGCGCTTACCTATAACTTCGTGTTTGACTAAAAGGTGAAACTTTTACGGTATAATAATCTCAAAATCAGGTAGATCAATAATCCAAAAGGACCGGAAAAGAAACAAAATAGTAGACAAGGAATTAAAAATAGATGAGGTATTTCATTTTTTTCTCCATCCCTCGCAATATACATTCCTGCGATAAGATCAAAACAGAGATAGTGAATCCAACCTGTTAGCACTAAATTTTGATCAGCAAACATTCCTGTAAGCCCTTCTAAAGTTTGAAACCCATCGATGTCAAAATTGGAAATTCCAGAAAAAAGTAGCAAAGTGTATAGCACAGCAAATCCAGAAATAACAATTCTAAAAACCCATTGTTGAATGTTTTTCTTGTAGGTTCCAATCAAGAGAAAAATCCATGCAAAAAAGGCAATACTATTTACGAGCGTATATAATGAAGAGGCATCCATAGAACTAATTTTACTCTAAATATAATTGTAATCTACTATTTTTACGTCATGGCTGAGATTTATCAGTATCCCTTATTAATTTTAGTTGGCTTCACAGTTGGTTTTATAAATACCCTTGCTGGAGGAGGCTCTGTCATTTCTTTGTCATTCCTAATATTTATGGGTTTACCTTCTTCTGTCGCTAATGGTACCAATCGTATCGCTATTGTTATTTCAAATACAATGGCAGTAGCAGGTTTTCGAAGTAAAAATGTAAGCACGACACCCTTTAGTGTATATCTTGGTTTGTCTGCGATTATAGGAGCCTTAATAGGTGCTCAAATTGCGGTAGACATGAATAATGCTCTTTTTAATAGGGTTTTGGCTATCGTTATGATCGTCGTTCTTCTCTTGATTGTCTTTAAACCTAAACTTGGTGCAGATGAAATGATAGAGGAGTTATACGGTAAGAAGTTAAGAGTTTCTGTTCCTGTTTTCTTTGTCTTAGGAATATATGGAGGGTTTATAAATGCCGGAATCGGATTTTTAATTATTCTTTTTCTTCATTATTACCATAAAATGAATCTAGTTCGTGTAAATGCCTCTAAAGTGATGATTGTCTTGATTTACTCATCAGCTTCACTTATGGTTTTTATCTTCAACGACAAGGTAAATTGGACTATGGGACTAATTATGGCCTTAGGAAATGCATTGGGCGCATGGGTTTCTTCTCGTGTTTCAGTAAATAAAGGAGACGGTTTCATCAAAACCTTTTTAGTCTTGATGATACTGATTATGGCTATACGACTGTGGTTTTTTTCTTAAAGTTAAAAAGAGGTGTATTGTTCAATACGCAAGCCATAACCATTGAGCCCAACACGGTTAATACCTTCGGAATTCGTCATTAAATTTAAGCTCTTAATATTCAGTTCGTGTAGCATTTGTGCTCCAATTCCAAAATCTTTATGGTCCATTTTTACTTTTCTAGACCTGGATTCTGGACTTTTACCTGAGTTGTTTTTTAGATTGAGTAACTGCTGTAAAAAATGAGATTCATTTTTTTCTTGATGAATGAAGAGTATCGCACCTTTATCAGATAATTCAAGTTTTTTAAGGGCTTTAATGAGATATTCATCCTCACGTTCCAAAAGGGTGTTGAGAATATTTTGATTTGAACGATAGGGGTGAACTCGAGTCAATATAGTTTCTTCCGAAGACCATTGTCCTTTGCTTAGGGCAAAGTGAATTTGAGTCGTATTGGTTTGCTCATAAATATGTAAACTAAATTTTCCGAAAGAGGTTTCAACTGGGTAACTATCTATTTTTTTGATTAACCTGTCGTGTTGCATTCTATGCGCAACTAAATCTTCAATGCTTATGAGTTTTAAATCTAATTTGTCTGCAATTTTGCGCAGTTCTGGAAGTCTAGCCATGCTACCGTCGTCATTCATGATTTCTACGATCACTCCGGCAGGAGACAAACCTGCTAACCGAGCTAGGTCAATAGCGGCTTCTGTATGCCCTGTTCGTCTTAAAACCCCACCATCTTTCGCAATCAAAGGAAAGATGTGTCCAGGTTTAGTCAAATCTTGAGGATTTGTTTTTGGATTGACTAAAGCTTTAATCGTTTTTGCTCTGTCCTCTGCAGATATTCCAGTGGTTACTCCATCTCCCAATAGGTCTACTGATACGGTGAAAGCTGTTTTGAAGGGATCAGAGTTATTGGACACCATCATTGGCAGCTCTAATTCCTCACATCTACTTGCAGTTAACGGAGCACAAATAAGTCCCCGACCTTCTTTGGCTAAAAAGTTTACAATTTCGGGAGTAATTTTTTCAGCAGCCACCACGAAGTCTCCTTCATTTTCTCTATTCTCGTCATCTACGACAATGACGGGCTTTCCGCACTTAATATCTTCAATAGCCAATGAAATTTGGTCTAATTCTATCCGTTTAGTCTTCAATTTCTTTTTTCAATTTGAATTTAAAGGCATCTTTAAAATTGATTAAAGATTCCCCAAAGTTAACTAATCCTCTATCGGCCGTTGCTCTTGAGGTTAAAAATATACTCAATGGAAAAGTCACTAGTGTAGATAACCAGGCGCCAAGTACAGGACTTATATTTCCTTGTTTGGCATAATTTTCAGCAAAAACACCTAGAAAGTGATACGTGATAAACAAAAGGACTCCCAATACTACAGGTAAACCTAATCCTCCTTTACGAACAATAGCACCTAGAGGAGCTGCTATAAAAAAGAGAATGATACATGAAAGTGAAAGTGCAAACTTTTTATGAAATGAAATGATATGTCTGTTGTAAAATTCAAATCTGCGTTTTATTTCATATGTCTTTTGCGCAACGCTATTTTTGATTCCTAATAAATCGTTTTTTGCGGCAAGTACGATCTGAGATCTTTGCCAAGAAGGCATTATTTTGAGTACTTCATCTTCAGGATTGTTTTTAGCAAATAAGACTGAATCTTGCTGAATCATGCTTATGCGTTCAGAAATAAGCTTTCCTTGGGGAGTTGTTCTTGATTTGATTCTGGGGTTTGTTTTTTCAACTATAGCCTTGAGTGAATCAGGTTTATTCTTAATAGTCTGTATTATCTCTTCTTTTAAAATTACAGGAAAAGCCCCTAGTCGATTTATGATGTTATTTGAAAATGCATTAACCTGTTCTAAATTTACATTCTTCAAAGAGTCAATATCTTTGATTAAACGACTGATATTTTTCATTTTGTCAGTAGTGATATTGTTTTCACGTTCCAAATCCATATCATTAAGAGAGGAGAGGTCAATATTCTTGATGTAGGTTTTGAAATTAGCGGATGCAAAGGGTTGTTTTTGTTTTTCTTTCCCCTTTTTAGGTATAATGTCTTCGTAATAATCTCCATTATATAATACAAGTTGAAGAATATCAGAATCTGGAGTACTAATAAATTCTCCCTGTTCAGCTCTTATTACCGTAGTATTAATATCTGACTCTGATTTTTGGTGTATGATGACATCTCTTAGGTAGCGATCGTTTTCTCCATACTTTTCTTCAACCTTTATATTCATGGCAGAGCCCTCTATATCAGTGAATACTCCTTCGTTTATAGCTGCAGAGGGCTTCACTCTAGCTATATTTCTTCTAAGATTGTATATTTTTTGCTCTGCAACAGGAATTACGTTATTGGCTAAAAAAAAGGTCATTACACCAATAAATGAAACAAAATATATGTTGCTTCGCATTGCCTTTTGTAGTGATATTCCCGAGGCTTTCATTGCAGCAAATTCATTGTGTTCGGCTAAGTTTCCATAAGTTACAATGCCTGATAGTAGTATTGTAAAGGGGAGGACCTTATCCATCATCGTTGGGGCATAGTAGAAGAGGAACTTTCCAATGATTTGAAAATCAAGATCCTTGCCGGCTAGTTCATCAATGAATAACCAAATAGACTGGAAAATGAAAATCAGCATTAAGATTAAAAACGAATTACTGAAATTGAATAGAAATCTACGAAGTATGTAGTTGTCAACTATTTTCACGAATTGTCTATGATATAAAAGCCTTGAGCTTCGAATTGATCACCATTAAAATAAAATGTATTTGAAGGGAGCGCCATGTTATTCTCAAAAGAATTGATACGAATGGTTATAGAGCTTCCTTCAGTCGTTTTTTGTACAATTTCGAAAATTTGGTTGGATCCAACATCAATACCTAATAAAACTTCAGTCGCTTCTGTGATTTGGTTTGGAATGAGTTTTATGTATTGGATTTTCTTTTTTCCAATTGTCTTTAAACTGTCCCAAATATAACTGTATCCGTTTTTATAGAAAGATAACATTTTAGATGGTGTAATTTCTGTATTTTCCTCTATAAAAGGCTCTATAATTACTTCTTCATTTTCGGGAATAATGGTATAGACATTTTGACCGTCATTAATTTGTGTGGTATCAAATAAATTCAATTTGTATTTGTTTCCTTCAATCACAACAGTTCCGTTAGTTTGTTGATGAACGTCAGCTTCAGTATTATCCAATTTATAAGTGAATTCTACCTTAGAATTACTGTGTTGAGCCATTTGATTCGATACTTTATCAAGCAAATTTTGAGACTTAGACTGTGCAGTAATTGTGGTGCTGAACAATGCAATAATTATAAGGTTGAGAATTACTTTACTTTTCATCTACGTTTTTTTTTCTTAATTAAAAAAATCTTCTAAGGCAATCAGATCAGGAATAAGGACTTGCCTAGCTTTACTTCCTTCAAAAGGACCTACAATTCCGGCGGCTTCTAGTTGGTCTATGATTCTACCAGCTCGATTGTATCCAATTTTGAGCTTTCTTTGAATCAAAGATGCTGAACCCTGCTGTGCAGTAACAACTACTTCTGCAGCTTGCCTAAAAAGTTTATCTCTTTCTTCAATATTGTCATCTAGAATTGTGCCATTATTATCATCAATATATTCTGGGAGCATGTGAGCGTCCGGATAAGCTCTTTGATTTCCGATATAACTGGTGATTTCATCTACTTCTGGGGTATCTACAAAAGCACACTGAATTCTAATATTTTCACTTCCTTGAGTAAAGAGCATATCGCCTCGACCTATAAGTTGATCTGCTCCTGGGGCATCTAAAATGGTTCTTGAATCGATCTTAGAGGTTACTCTAAAGGCTATTCGCGCAGGAAAATTTGCTTTGATTAGACCAGTAATTACATTTACTGAAGGTCTTTGGGTCGCAATTATAAGGTGAATACCTATTGCTCTGGCTAACTGCGCTAAACGAGCAATTGGTGTTTCTACTTCTTTTCCGGCAGTCATAATTAGGTCTGCAAACTCGTCTATAACTAATATAATGTAAGGTAGGTAACGATGTCCTTCATTTGGATTTAACTTTCGTCCTACAAACTTCTCGTTGTACTCCTTTATATTTCTCACCATGGCATCTTTAAGCAGTTCGTAACGCTCATCCATTTCGATACAGAGTGAGTTTAGTGTATGTATAACCTTTGTAGTGTCAGTTATAATAGCCTCTTCACTGTCAGGTAATTTAGCCAAATAATGCCTCTCAATTTTATTGTATAGGGTAAGTTCTACCTTTTTAGGGTCGACGAGAACAAATTTGATTTCTGCAGGATGCTTTTTATATAATAACGAGGTGATAACTGCATTTAAACCAACAGATTTACCTTGACCTGTAGCTCCAGCCATAAGCATATGAGGCATTTTAGCGAGATCAACAACCATAGTTTCATTGCTAATGGTTTTTCCGAAAGCAATTGGAAGCTCGGCCTTGGTCGTTTGAAATTTCTTAGATGCAATGACAGATTTCATTGAAACTATAGAAGGGTTTTCATTAGGAACTTCAATACCAATAGTTCCTTTTCCGGGTATAGGAGCGATGATCCTTATACCCAATGCAGAAAGTGATAAGGCAATATCATCTTCAAGATTTTTGATTTTAGAAATGCGCACTCCTGCTTCTGGTACAATTTCGTACAGGGTTACAGTAGGGCCAATGGTAGCCGTAATATTAGATATACCAATTTTGTAATTTCTAAGTGTTTCAACGATTTTATCTTTGTTCTCATTGAGCTTTTCTTTGTCAATGGTGACTTGCGTTTGATTTACTGAGTAGTCTTTGAGCAAATCAAGGTGGGGCATTTGAAAATTCTTGAGTTCTAGAGTAGGATCAAAAGCGCCATGCTCCTGAACGAGTTCTTTCGCCTTTAGATCTATACTTTCCTCGATAGTTGGAGGTTTAAAGTCTAATTCTAATTCAGGATTATGCTTACCTTCTGCAGGTTGTTCTTTTTTTGCGGGCTTTTCTTTTATTTCCTCTTGATTTTGTTTTAATGAGGCAAAAAGAGGGTGTACTTCCTTACCTTCAGTCGAGGCATTCAGGTCGAATGTAATTTGCGGTATTTCTTCAGTCGTGTCTTCTGTTTTAAGTTTAACCTCTTCATGATTCTCTGTCATTTCTGCTGTTTTATTTCGAAGAGAATCAATTGTGGATTTTGAAGGTATGAGCTTTTGTAAAGATGCAATAACTCGGTGTATTGCGGTTCCGATTTTTTCAAAAAAAGAAGAACTTCGAGTAATTTTTTCAACTGTATTTTGTGGATTAAAATCAAAGAGCAAAACGGCCATAATGAACGCGCCGAGTAATAAAATCAAAAAGACTCCAATTTTTCCGATGTATTCTTCTAGAAATATATTCCATTCACTTCCCACAGCACCAGATAGTATAGGATTCTGACTGAATGTAAATCCAAAGAATATGGAAAGCCATATACAAAATACACTTCCCCAAAACCATTTTTGAAATAGTCGCTCTTTTGATCGTTCTAAAATGTATGCTCCTCCAGTGACGAATAAAAGATAGTTGAAGATAAATGAGGCCGCCCCAAAACCTTTATAGATGAAAAAGTGACTAATTTGAGCGCCAATTTTTTTCATCCAATTTTCGGAACTAATGCTTCTGGTATTGAAATAGTCAATTACACTTTGGTCAATTTTCCAAGTTTGAAAGTAAGAAACAAAAGAAATAAATAGACTTATACTTATTACAATTAGAAAGGCTCCAAAAAGCCTATGTCTTTTTGCTTTTCGGTCAGTTTTTTTCTTTTTCGATACTTTTTTAGATCCCGAGGCCATACCAATTAAAAGAATTGAATTACAAATTTAGGGAGGTAAATGAAACCTGCTATTAAAATTGCATAAAAGGATGCTAATAAAACAACTCCGGCAGCAATATCTTTGGCGATTTTAATTTTGAAGTTGTATTCTGTAGTAATGGCATCTGAAAGTGCTTCAATGCTCGTATTGATTCCTTCACAAATGAAAACAAAAAATATCGCTGAAAATTGCAGTGCCCATTGTGTTGGATCGAGTTGAGCGAAATAACCTATAATACTTATTACAATCGCAATAAAAAAATGAATTTTAAAGTGTGCTTCTTTTTTAAGTAATTGTAGGCCTTTAAAGGCGTATTTAAAGGCTTGTTTTCTTTCTTGTATATAAGCCATACTCAAACTTTCAATGTTTTTATTTTAATTTTTAAAGCCGCAAAAAGTAGCGTGACAAATGGGCTGACATAATTAAAAACGGCAAAGGCCATATAATCTATTACAGGTACTCCTAATACACTGCTGTGATAAGCGCCACAGGTGTTCCAAGGAACAATTGCGCTGGTCACTGTTCCTGAATCTTCTAGTGTTCGACTCAGATTTTCAGGTGCTAAATTCTTGTCTTTATAGGCAGATGCAAACATCTTTCCTGGAACAACAATAGCTAGGTATTGGTCAGAAGCAGTTAAATTAAGCGCTAAACAACTGGTAACCGTACTTGCAAATAGTCCAAATGTAGTTTGAGCAATATTTAGCAGGCTTGTTGTAATTACTTTCAAGGCTCCAATTTTATCCATAATTCCCCCAAATACCATAGCACAGAGGATGAGCCAAATGGTTCCAAGCATTCCTTTCATTCCTCCGGAATTGAACAAGTCGTTTAAAATGGCGTTTGAAGTTGAAATTGAAGTGTCTATAGTTATGGCGTTGATGACACCTTGATAGGCAGCCTGAAAACTCATTTTATCTGCTTGAGCGACTTGCATTATTACCTCAGGTTGAAAAAGTATCGCGAATGCTCCTCCTAGAAGAGTTCCGACGAGCAGCGCAAGAAGTGGTGGCGCTTTTTTAACGATAAAAACAACCACAACAATAGGAACTAAAAAAAGTAGTGGACTAACATTAAATGTTTTTTTAATATCCACTAAAATGGTGCTGATGTCTGCTTCACCTGTCGCATCAATACTAAATCCCAAAATAAAAAAGAAAATAAGGGCAATGCTTATTGAAGGTATAGTCGTATAGGTCATATACTTGATGTGATCAAATAATTCTCCTCCCGCTACTGCTGGTGCCAAATTGGTCGTATCACTAAGTGGAGACATCTTATCTCCAAAGTAAGCCCCGGAAATAATAGCCCCCGCTGTCATGGCAAGTGGAACGCCAAGTGTGCCCCCAATACCTACTAAGGCAATACCTACTGTGGCTGAAGTGGTCCAACTACTTCCAGTAGCCACGGAGATCAGAGCAGCGATAATGACGCATGCTACTAAAAAAAAAGTGGGATTTAAAATTTGAATGCCATAATAAATCATCGCAGGTATAATTCCACTTATTAACCATGTGCCAGAAAGTGCTCCGACCATTAAAAGGATTAAAAAGGCCGTCGTAGTACTTTTCACATTTTCAGCCACTCCCTCTAACATTTCTTTATAACTGTTGCCATAATATCCGCCTAGCAAGGCAGCAATGGCAGCAGAAAATAAAAGAATAAATTGATTAGAGCCGTCTAGCGCACTGTCTTTATAAACAAAGACATTGTACGAGAGTAATCCTACTAAGATAACAATGGGAAAGAGTGCCGCTTTGAGATTTATTTCTTTGCGATTAGTATTCATAGAGTTAGGTGTAAGGTCGCTTATAAAATGTTTTTGAGACTTTTTAAAATCTCTTCTGTGGTATGTTCAATGGTTAAATCTAGCCCAATAGAAAAACGAATCAGACCGTCAGTCATTCCCATTTTTTCTTGTTCTTCCACAGGAATCTCAGAAGAGGTGCTATTTGCGGGGGCAGAGAATAGGGTTTTGTGATAGCCTAAACTTACGGCTAAAAGACCTAATTCTTTCGCTTGCATATCTTCCATTAATTTATAAGCATTTTCTTTGGTGCGCACATCAAGAGTTAGCATTCCAGAATAACCGATTAACGGGTCAATCATATCAGTCATCAATTGATGATTTGGGTGAGATGCTAATCCAGGATAAATGGCCCTATAACCTGCTTCTTCCAAATTCTGAGCCAGGTATAATGCGTTAGCACTGTGTTTTTGCATTCGTGCGCCAAGAGTATTGATGTTTTTGTAAATAGATGCCGCTCTGAAACTGTCAAGCGTACTTCCAAACAACATGGCACACCCTGTATTCACATCTATTAGTGATGCACAAAACTCTTCAGAAGCACATACGACTCCGGCCAAACAATCACTACTTCCGTTGATATACTTCGTTAAAGAATGAATTACAATAGAAGCTCCAAATTCAGCAGGTCTTATAGTTAGAGGACTAAACGTATTATCAACTATTAGTTGTAAACCGTGTTTTTTTGCAATTTCTCCAAGCTTTTGTAGGTCTGCTACCTCCAAAAGTGGATTAGAAACAGTTTCACAATAAATAATCTTAGTTTGAACGGTAATACTTTGTTCTACGGCTTCAGCATCTGTAATATCGATAAAGCTCGTCTTTACTCCAAAATTGGGCAGAACGTTTTTCATGAGCGCATAGGTGCCTCCGTAAATTGTTCTAGATGCAATTATATGGGATCCCTTTTCGCAAATTTGCATAATGCTCGCGCTAATTGCTCCCATTCCACTGGCAAATACTTGAGAAGTCTCTGTTAGCTCTAATTTTGCCATCGCTTTTTCAAGATAGATATTTGATGGACTGGAATGTCGAGAGTACAAATAACATCCGTCAGCGTTGCCTTCAAACATATCCTGCATTTTTTGCGAACTTAAAAAAGTATAGGTAGAAGAATCCGAAATAGAAGGATTAACGCCTCCAAATTCTCCAAAGTACCATGGTGTACTGTAAGGTTTCATTTTCTTATATTTTACAATCAAGATTATTTTTGAGTGCGAAAAGTTCCAATTGATGTTAATTTTTTAA
>NZIQ01000046.1 GCA_002691685.1 Flavobacteriaceae bacterium
AAAAAATAGAATTTGAGCATATTGAAAAGGCAAAAGTGCTCATCACATTTTAATGATAAATGACTAAATGGAAAATCTAGCTTTAATTGAATCTTTTTCGGAGTTTAAAGACGACAAGTTTATTGACAGAGTTACACTGATGGCTATTTTAGAAGATGTATTTCGCAATGCATTGAAGAAAAAATTTGGTTCAGATGAGAACTTTGATATCATTATTAACCCTGATAAGGGAGATTTAGAAATTTGGCGAAACCGAATTGTTGTAGAAGACGGTATGGTTGAGGAGCCTAATGAAGAAATTTCATTGACCGAAGCGAGAAAGATAGAACCTGACTTTGAGGTGGGTGAAGATGTTTCTGAGGAAGTAAAACTTTTAGATTTAGGAAGAAGATCTATTCTTTCTTTACGTCAAAATTTGATTTCTCGAATCCACGAGCACGACAATACTACTATATACAAGCAGTTCAAAGATTTAGAAGGTGAAATTTATACTGCTGAGGTGCACCATATTAGACACAAGGCGGTTATTCTTCTCGATGATGAAGGAAATGAAATTATTCTTCCTAAAGACCGACAAATTTCTTCAGATTTCTTTAGAAAAGGGGATAATGTCAGAGGAGTCATTGAATCAGTGGAACTCAAAGGATCTAAACCATCGATTATTTTATCTAGGACCTCACCTAAGTTTTTGGAGCAATTATTCTTTCAAGAGATACCTGAGGTTTTCGACGGATTAATCACGATAAAAAAAGCAGTTCGAATTCCAGGTGAGAAAGCTAAGGTTGCGGTGGATTCCTATGATGATAGAATTGATCCTGTAGGAGCCTGTGTGGGAATGAAGGGTTCTAGAATTCACGGTATAGTGAGAGAATTGGGAAATGAAAACATAGATGTTATTAATCATACCAATAATCAACAATTGTTGATCACAAGGGCCTTATCACCTGCTAGAATAAGCATTGTGAAAATTGATGAAGAAAAGAAAACAGCTCAGGTGTATCTGAAACCAGAAGAAGTTTCTAAGGCCATTGGTAGAGGTGGGCATAATATACGTTTGGCAGGACAACTGACGGGTTATGAAATTGATGTGTTCAGAGAAGGAGTTGAAGAAGATGTTGAGATAACAGAGTTTTCAGATGAAATCGACAGTTGGATTATCAAGGAGTTCCAAAAAATTGGATTAGATACGGCGAGAAGTATTTTAGAGTTAGACGCCTCTGATTTAGTAAAGAGAACAGATTTAGAAGAAGAAACCATAAACGAGGTCCTCAAAATTTTGAAGGCGGAATTTGAAGAATAAATTAAGCGGTTATATTTGTAAACAATCGAAGAGTATAGGCCGAATAGAAAAGAGATAACAACTATATGAGCGACACGCCAACCATAAGGTTAAATAAAGTTTTAAGAGAATTAAATATTTCTCTTGACAGGGCAGTAGACCATTTGAAAACGAAAGGTGTTGAAATTGAAGCAAGACCAACGACTAAAATTTCGAATGAGGTTTACCAAATTTTATTGGACGAATTCCAGACTGACATGTCCAAGAAAGTGGCGTCTCAAGAGGTAGGAGAGGAACAGCGCAAAGAAAAAGAAGCCTTGAGGCTGAAGATAGAGCAAGAACAAGAAGAGAAACGAATTGCCAGAGAAAAAAAATCGGATGAAATCATCAAGGCCAAAGCCGAACTGAGCAAACCTAATGCCGTCGGTAAAATTGATTTAGAAGAAGGTAAAAAAGCCAAATCTAAAAAAGAGGTTGAGGCAGTTGAACAAACAAAGCCCGATTCAAAGCCCGAAGAAGTCACTCCTCAAAGCACAGAAGAAAGTGTTGATCAAAAGACGGATGAGACTATTGAGCAAGCAGCTCCCAAGGCAGAGGAGACAAAGTCTGACACCGTTGGTGAAACTGAGGAAAAGGAGTCGATTAAAACCCAGTATCAAAAGCTGAGCGGAATTAAGCTAACTGGAGCAAAAATTGATTTGACTCAATTTGAGAAGAAGAAAAAGCAGGAGAGCTCTTCGAAAGATAAAAATCAAGATAAAGACAATAAAAAACGAAAGCGCAAGCGTATTGTTTCTAACAATAATCAAGGAAGAGACCAAAAAAATCAAAATAGAAGAGGGGGTAAAAACAGACCTAAACCGGCAGTTCAAAAGGTTGAGCCAACTGAAGAAGAAGTTCAAAAACAGGTAAGAGAAACACTTGAAAAACTACAAGGTAAATCGTCAAAAGGAAAAGGCGCAAAATATAGAAGAGAAAAGAGGGATCTACATAAAAAGCAATCTGAACTCGATTTAGAACAACAAGAGATTCAAAGCAAAATTCTAAAAGTTACCGAGTTTGTTACGGTCAATGAACTGGCTACAATGATGGATGTTTCTACAACTCAAATCATATCTGCTTGTATGTCTTTGGGAATAATGGTCACATTAAATCAAAGATTAGATGCAGAAACCCTGGTTATAGTAGCCGAAGAATTCGGTTTTGAAGTAGAATTTATCACTGCCGAAATTGAAGAGTCTATCGAGGTAGATGTTGATGATGATCCTGAGGATTTAGAGCCAAGAGCGCCTATTGTCACTGTTATGGGTCACGTTGATCACGGTAAGACCTCGCTTTTAGATTACATTAGAGAAGAAAATGTAATTGCAGGAGAAAGTGGGGGAATTACACAGCATATCGGGGCGTACGCCGTAACTCTTGAAAGTGGTCAAAAAATGACCTTTTTAGACACTCCTGGGCACGAAGCCTTCACCGCGATGAGGGCTAGAGGTGCTCAAGTCACCGATATCGTTATAATTGTTATTGCAGCGGATGATGACATTATGCCACAAACAAAAGAAGCTATTGCTCATGCACAGGCCGCAGACGTCCCTGTTGTTTTTGCTATAAATAAAATTGACCGACCTACAGCCAATCCTGATAAAATCAAAGAAGGCTTAGCCCAAATGAATTTACTTGTTGAAGATTGGGGAGGAAAAATTCAATCGCATGATATTTCCGCCAAAACGGGTGAAGGTGTTAATGAGTTACTTGAGAAGGTGTTGCTGGAGTCAGAATTGTTAGAGCTTAAAGCAAATTATGAGCGCGATGCCTTAGGTTCTGTAGTTGAGGCTTTTTTAGATAAGGGTAGAGGATATGTCTCAACTGTATTAGTACAAAACGGAAATCTTAAAATAGGAGACTATGTCCTAGCGGGTACATGCAGTGGTAAGGTTAGAGCAATGCAAGATGAAAGAGGTAAACAAATTAAAGAAGCTGGTCCAGCTACTCCCATTTCGATTTTAGGTCTTGATGGAGCTCCTCAGGCAGGAGATAAATTCAATGTGATTGGAGATGAGCGAGAGGCCAAACAAATCGCAGCAAAAAGAGCTCAGTTGCAGCGAGAACAAAATGTGAGAACGCAGCGCCATATCACCTTGGATGAAATAGGTCGTCGTATTGCACTTGGAGACTTCCAAGAACTTAATATCATTTTAAAAGGTGATGTTGATGGGTCCGTAGAAGCATTGACAGATTCCTTTCAAAAGTTGTCTACTGAAGAAATTCAAGTCAATATTATTCATAAAGGAGTGGGGGCTATTACCGAGTCTGATGTATTGTTGGCCACCGCCTCTGATGCGATTATTATAGGATTTAATGTAAGACCAATGTCTAATGCAAGAGCCCTAGCTGAGAAGGAGGAAATCGACATCAGAACATACTCAATCATTTATGCAGCCATAGACGATATCAAGTCAGCCATGGAAGGTATGTTAAGTCCTGAGATGAAAGAAGAGATTACGGGAACTGCAGAAATAAGAGAAACCTTCAAAATATCAAAGATTGGAACAATTGCTGGTTGCATGGTATTAACCGGTAAGATTTTCCGTAATTCTAAAGTGAGGTTGATTCGTGAAGGTGTCGTTGTTTTTGATGGTGAATTAGCTTCCTTAAAGCGCTTTAAGGACGATGTCAAGGAGGTCGCTAAGGGTTACGATTGCGGAATGCAAATCAAAAATTACAACGACTTAAAACTTGAAGATACCATTGAAGCCTATCAAGAAGTTGCTGTTCAGAAAAAACTATAAATCGTTTTCTTAAGGCTTAATTAGAATCGCTGAAGGAAATTTTTTCCTAACCTCGGCGAAAATTCTTTCCGCTTCTAGACGGCCGTTGAAATTGCCTAAACGAACTCTGTAGGTAGGAGTTTGGAACTCGATTCTACTTTCAAATTCTCCAAAAATTTGATTGGCTTGCTTCAACAAACCTTGTGCTTTTGTGTAAGAACCAAATCCTAATTGAATCTGATAACTACTTTCTTGAGTACGGAGCAAAGTGTAATTTTCGAAGAGCGCTTTCATTTTTTCAGGTTCATCTTCAAGTCTTTCTTGCTGATAATCAGTTAGAACGACCTCATTTTGAGCGGTCAAAATTTCAGAAAAAAACAAGATTAGTGTTAGAAGCGGAAAATAGAACTTCATAATAGTTTTTTTTACAGTATAAATTTGAGAAATTTTGTTTAATTTTTTTCTTAAAACCATCTTATTTAGAATAAATATAAATTGTAAACTACTTCTGCTAAAGGTTATTAAAATAAAGGACTGAGCCTTATTTTTGAGGCCAAATTTCAAGGGTTATTTCTGCCTAGACAAGATTTATTCCTTTCGAAATCCACTAAATAGAAAGCAATTTATTGAGTATGAGAACAAACTCAAACCAAAACCTGCCAGTATTAAACTATATTTTTAAAACGGCACTCGTATTTCTAGTTTTTACCTTTAATGCTATGGCGCAAGACAACGCCGAATCTGCTCCTGATTTAGGTGGTGATCCAGTAGCAGGTAAACAGCTTTTTAATCAAAATTGTGCTGCTTGTCATGCGCTTAATAGAAAAATGACAGGTCCAGCTTTAGCCAAGGTCGAAACACGCCTCTACGAAGATGAAGGTCTCGACAAAGAATGGCTTTATTCTTGGATTAAAAATTCCGCAGGAATGATTGCTTCAGGAGATGCCTATGCGAACAAAATATACAACGAATACAACAAAGCCGCTATGACGGCTTTTCCTACGCTGAGTAATGCTGAAATTGATAATATTTTGGCTTATACATCGGCACCTCCGCCTGCACCAACTGCAACCGTAGCCTCTGCAGAGACTCAAGTAGTCGTTGCAGAATCAGGCATTGCCAACGAATTGATACTAGCCATTTTGGCATTAGTTTTAGTCGTATTGGTTGTTATGCTTTTTACAGTGCAGCGCACCTTAAAACGTTTTGCTCAGCTTTCAGGAGTGGAAGTAATAGAAGAAAAATCTACGGGAACACCGATTTGGAAAGCCTTTATTCAAAACCAGTTTTTAATGTTTGTTACTGTTGTGGTATTACTTCTTATGAGTGCTTACTATGCTTATGCTTACATGATGCAAGTAGGAATTGATCAAGGGTATGCGCCAGTTCAACCTATTCATTACTCTCATAAGATTCACGCAGGCGACAACAAGATTGAATGTACCTATTGTCATTCTTCTGCTCGTGTTTCAAAACATTCAGGAATTCCTTCTCTCAACGTTTGTATGAATTGTCACAAGTCGATTTATGAGTACAAAGGAAATCCAGAAGGTCCCTCAAAGGAAGATTTAGCTAATGGATACACCAATGATTTTTATACTAAAGAAATCAAGAAATTGTACAAAGCTGTTGGATGGGATGAGCAAACACAATCGTATACAGGTGAAGCTCAACCTGTAGAATGGGTTAGGATACACAACTTACCAGATTTTGCATATTTCAATCACTCCCAGCATTACAGTGTTGCAGGTGTGGAATGTCAAACTTGTCATGGGCCTGTTGAAGAAATGGAAATCATGTATCAATATAGTCCATTAACTATGGGTTGGTGTATAAATTGTCACAGAGAAACCAATGTGGCCCTAACAGATAACCCGTACTACGAAAAAATACATGAGGCGCTGTCTAAAAAATACGGTGTTGAGCAATTAACAGCGGCCCAAATGGGAGGCCTAGAATGTGGAAAGTGTCACTATTAAAAAGCATTACAACTAAACCATGAGTTCAAATAAAAAATACTGGAGAAGTGATTTCGAATTAAATGGAGATTCCAAAGTAATCGAGTCGTTAGGTAAAGACGAGTTTACTGAAGACTTACCTGTAGTTGGATTTTACGAAGACAAAAATGAACTTGACTCGAGCAATGCTTCAAGAAGAGATTTTTTAAAGTGGGTCGGTTTTAGCACAGCTGCAGCTACAGTTGCCGCCTGTGAGGGACCAATCAAAAAATCTGTACCCTATGTGATTCAGCCAGACGAAATAGTGCCTGGTGTTGCAAATTATTACGCCACTTCTATTTCCGATGGATACGATTTCGCCTCTATACTTGTAAAAACGCGAGAAGGACGCCCAATTAAGGTAGAAATTAACGAAAGTGCTGAGGTTTTTGGAGGAACTAACGCTAGAATTCAATCCTCTGTCTTGGGCCTTTATGATAAAAATAGAATCCAAGGACCAATGGCAAATGGAGCTCCTATTGAATGGGACAATTTGGACACTGCTGTTGGAGCGCGATTAAATGCTTTGGCTGATTCTGATCAAAAAATAGTACTCGTAAGTCATACCAAGAGCAGTCCTTCTTACAATAGACTGGTAGCGCTTTTTACGGAGAAGCACGAAAATTTTGAACACCTTGTTTACGATGCTATTTCATCAGATTCAAGTCTTTCTGCATTTGAACAGCGTTTTGGTATTCGTGCTTTAGCAGATTACGATTTTTCAAAGGCCGATGTGATTATTTCATTTGATGCGGACTTCTTAGGAGATTGGCAAGGTGGAGGATATAGTAAAGGATATACAGCTCATAGAAGGCCTGAAAATGGTAAAATGTCTCACCACATCCAGCTAGAGTCTAATATGACGCTATCAGGTTCAAATGCGGATAAGCGTATACCACTGAGTCAACACCAACAAAAAATCACATTAGCTAAGTTGTACAACACCTTAAAAGGCCAAGACTCTTCTGGTGGTTCAGATGCTTCTATGGATGCTTATGTGGGTGCTATGGCTTCTAAAATAAAAGCAGCAGGTACTAAAGCCGTTGTCGTTTGTGGTTTGGACAATCAAATGGCACAGTATATCACTTTAGCTATTAATGAAATTATTCAAAGCGAGGCTTTTGATGCAAACAAACCGAGATATACAGCTCAAGGAAGTCTTCAAAAGTGGAATGCACTTTTAGATGATATGGAAGCTTCTAGAGTAGGAATGCTTCTTCTCGATGGAGTCAATCCATTATACAACAGTCCTGATGCTGAGCGTTTTCAGTCGGCGATGACAAAAGTTGGTTTTACAGTTTCTAGTGCTTTCTTGAATGATGAGACAGCAAGTGCATCAACCTTTGTTGCAGCAGCCTCTCACTTTATGGAATCATGGGGAGACATGAATGTTAAAGCCGGATTCTACGGATTGACACAGCCCGTGATAAGAGAACTTTTCGATACGCGGCAATTTGAATCATGTTTACTAAAATGGGTTGGTGTTGAAGACAGCTATTACGACTTTGTAAAGCAAACTTGGGAAACCTCAATACTGAACGGATCATCTTGGAACCAAGCCTTACAGGACGGCTTATTTATGCGCGATGAAAATGTAAGTTTAAGTCGAAATATTACTGAGGCCGATCAAGAGTTAAGTGCGGCGAGATCCCTATCTAACACAAGAGTTAACGATAGTGAACTTGTGTTGTATGCTAAGACAGGAATGGGTGACGGTAGTCAAGCGAATAATCCATGGCTACAAGAATTTCCTGATCCAATAACCAGAACATCATGGGACAACTACTTAACGGTATCTAAAACCGATGCTGAAAAGTTAGGTTTAGTGAATGAATATGTTGCCAATGGAGGTTTAGATGGATCATACGCTAAATTAACAGTTGGTGATCAAGTTCTAGAAAACGTACCGGTGATTGTTCAGCCAGGTCAAGCCGTAGGAACTTTTGGTTTAGCTTTTGGTTACGGAAGAAAATCAGGTATTCAAACAGAAATGCAAACCGGGGTGAATGCCTTTAAACTTTACTTAAACAACTCAAAATCTCAGCAAGTAAAAGTTGAAAAAATGAGTGGCATGCATGAATTTGCGTGTGTTCAGTTGCAGAGAACACTAATGGGAAGAGGTGATATTATCAAAGAAACCGATATGAACTCTTATTTGAATGAGGATTCAGCGGTTTGGAATAAAATACCTCAGGTTTCACTTGATCACCAAGAAGTGCCAGCTTCAAGTGTAGATTTATGGGATAGCTTTGATCGATCGATAGGGCACCACTTTAATATGTCTATTGATTTAAATGCTTGCACAGGTTGTGGCGCTTGTGTGATTGCTTGTCACGCTGAAAACAACGTTCCAGTTGTTGGAAAAAGAGAAATTCGAGTTTCACGTGATATGCACTGGCTTAGAATTGACCGCTATTACTCTTCGGAGGAAAGCTTTGAGGCGGATAATGAGAAAAAAGAAAATTTAGATGGACTGTTTGGTTCTAATGGAAGTCTTGGCGGATTTGGAGAATTAGAAAACCCTGCAAATAACCCTCAGGTAGCCTTCCAACCCGTAATGTGTCAGCATTGTAATCACGCACCATGTGAGACAGTTTGTCCAGTAGCGGCTACTGCGCATTCTAGACAAGGTCAAAATCACATGGCGTACAATAGATGTATTGGTACACGTTATTGTGCGAACAACTGTCCTTACAAGGTGAGAAGATTTAATTGGTTCTTATACAACCAAAACGATGAGTTTGATTTCAATATGAATAATGACTTGGGTCGAATGGTATTGAATCCAGACGTGAACGTTCGTTCTAGAGGTGTGATGGAGAAGTGTTCGATGTGTATTCAAAGAACACAGAAAACAATACTCGATGCGAAACGAGACGGTAGAGCTATTAAAGACGGTGAATTCAACACAGCTTGTTCTGCAGCCTGTGATACCGGAGCAATCGTATTTGGAGATGTGAATGATCATGAAAGTGAAGTAGCTCATTTAAAAGAAAACAACAGAATGTATCATCTGCTAGAGCACGTAGGAACACAGCCTAATGTATTCTACCAAGTGAAAGTTCGAAATACAAGAGAAGCCTAAACAATCTTTAAATTAAACAACAACTATGGCGTCGCATTATGAAGCTCCGATACGTAAACCTCTTGTCCTTGGGGACAAAGGGTACCACGACGTATCAATTGATATCGCTAAACCAGTAGAGGGAAAGGCAAATAAACAATGGTGGATTGTTTTTGGAATCTCCCTTGTGGCCTTTTTGTGGGGAATTGGTTGTATCATTTACACAATCTCAACAGGTATTGGTGTTTGGGGTCTAAACAAAACCGTAAACTGGGCTTGGGATATCACCAACTTTGTCTGGTGGGTAGGTATTGGTCACGCAGGAACCTTAATCTCTGCAGTACTCCTCCTCTTTAGACAAAAATGGAGAATGGCCATCAACAGATCTGCTGAGGCGATGACCATATTTTCAGTAATTCAAGCAGGTTTATTTCCAATTATACACATGGGTAGACCCTGGCTTGCCTACTGGGTATTACCAATTCCAAATCAATACGGGTCTTTGTGGGTGAATTTTAACTCGCCTTTACTTTGGGACGTGTTTGCGATTTCAACTTATTTATCGGTTTCTCTTGTATTCTGGTGGACAGGATTATTACCTGATTTTGCCATGATTAGAGATAGAGCGGTTAAACCGTTTCAAAAGAAAATTTACAGTTTACTCAGCTTCGGGTGGACAGGTAGAGCAAAAGATTGGCAACGATTTGAAGAGGTTTCTTTAGTTCTTGCAGGTCTAGCTACTCCTCTGGTACTTTCGGTACACACGATTGTATCTTTTGACTTCGCCACATCGGTGATACCGGGTTGGCATACCACTATTTTTCCACCGTATTTCGTTGCGGGGGCAATCTTTTCTGGTTTCGCGATGGTGAATACACTTCTTATTATCATGAGAAAGGTTGTGGGTCTCGAAGCGTATATCACCGTTCAACATATCGAATTGATGAATATCGTGATTATGATTACGGGTTCAATTGTTGGTTGTGCCTATATCACAGAGCTATTTATCGCTTGGTATTCTGGGGTAGAATACGAACAATATGCATTCTTAAACAGAGCGACTGGACCCTACTGGTGGGCGTATTGGTCAATGATGACCTGTAATGTATTCTCTCCACAATTCATGTGGTTTAAAAAATTG
>NZIQ01000047.1 GCA_002691685.1 Flavobacteriaceae bacterium
GTCTTTTTCACCTTGTTCGACCAAAGTATCCATTTTTTTCTCAAGCCATAAAATTAAGCGCATGGCTTCATGAATAGCACTTACTTCTTGTTTTATTCTACTGCTGTGACCAGCAGATCCATTGACATAAGTCTCCATGATATAAATCCCTTTTTGCCCGATAATAGGCTCCATCATCGAAGGCTCTCCAATTATAGCGTATTTTGGTGTCTCGGTGTAATCCTCTTTAATTGCTTTAGCCAAAGCTGGCCCCGCCAAACAACCGATTTCTTCATCATAAGAAAAAGCGAAATATATGGGTTTTTTTAGATCAGCTTGAATCATCTCTGGCAACACTGCTAGGCAACAAGCAATAAAGCCTTTCATATCACATGAACCACGACCATATAGATTTTCATCCCCTTTATCGGTAAGAGTAAATGGATCGGTAGACCACTCTTGTCCTTCAACAGGAACAACATCCATATGACCAGAGAGAATGACACCTCCATCTACAGCAGGACCTATTCTACAATGAAGTGAAGCTTTATTTCCTTCTTGATTGGGGACTAAGTGAGCCTCAACTCCATGTGATTCAACATATGTTTTTATCCATTTCAGGATACTGAGATTACTTTGACCTCCTAAAACAGGAAATGAAACTAGTTTTGCTAAGACTTCTTGTACATTCATATTCATGGTGTAATTAACTATAATTCGTGGCTACTGCTATAATCATTATCACGAATGCAAACATGAGTATAATGAGTAGAACAGGAAAAATAAATCGTATCCAACGATCAATAGGAACACGACACATACTGAGCATGGCGATTAATCCTCCAAGTGTTGGATTGACAAGATTTGAAATACCATCTCCAATTTGAAAAGCCAAAATAGTGATTTGTTGCGATAGACCGAGTGACTCTCCCAAAGGGAGCATCACAGGCAAAGTAGCAAGAGCCTGACCACTTCCTGATGGTATAAAAAAATTAATAATGGTTTGAGAAATAGACATGCATATAGCCGCCAAATACAATGGAAGTCCTTCTAAGATATTTGAAAGCTGATAAGATATCGTATCACCTATATTACCCATTTCCATAAGCACCTTGATAGAGGTAGCAAAACCAACCAAGAATGCTCCAGGCGCTGCAAATGCAACTGATTCGAGTAATGTCTCACTGATTTTAGTCGCAGTCATTTTTGAAACTATACCACAGAGTAGCCCAATAATTAAAAAGACAGCAGAAAGTTCATTAATATGCCAGTTCAAATTAAAGACACCGTAGAGTATAGCAATTAAACCTAAAAGAAAAATACCTATTACTAACCAATTCTTGAAATTTAAGGTATAGTCTTTAAGCGGTTTAGATAGTTCTAAGTTATTGGTATCGAGACCTATTGCTAAACTTTTGTGAGGTTGATTTGTTATTTTATTAAAATACCGCACATTGTAATAAGCCATAACACTTAGACTTGAAAAACACAATACACTTCGTAATAATGCTCCCGAAAACATAGGCAACTCGGCTAATTTGTGCCCTGTTCCAACCGTATACGGGTTTATTGGAGACAGTCCAAATCCGATAGTCATGGCTCCTACAGAAATACCTGCAGCGAGAATCAAATCACCACCTAAAGCAAGACTCAACATAGCAGAAATAGGAATTAGAGCAATATTGTTTTCATAACCAACAGTTACTCCTAAAAGTCCGTAAATAAAAGTCATTATAACGATGATCAAATTCTTACGTTCAAGTCCCAACTTGTTAATCAGTGTTCCAACTGCATTTTCTATGGCCTTTGATTTTTCCATAAAGCCAAACATGATCCCTCCAGCTAATACTATGAATATAATTTCTACCCCTGCTTTGAAACCAAGTGGAATAGCCTTGAACATGTCTAATACATTTATTGGCGTTGAAGCAATGATTTTGTACGAATTAGGCACCACCCTACTTCGACCATCAACAATTATTCTCTCATAAGTTCCTGCAGGAAGTATATAGGTTAATATCGAAACCAACACAATAATTCCAAATAGCATTGTGATGGCATGAGGAATTCGTTCAAAAATAGATTTACGCTTCATATGAGATATCAACATCCGTGAACTCCAAAAATAAATAACTTACAATGACATTGTACGATTGCGATATAAGATTAAGTAAAAAAATGAGACAATTTAATTTGAAATTAAAATCGCACCCTTAGTACTCCATTAGTTCACCGGCAGCATCTTTCAATATGTAATTACAATGTTCTACATCATCATCGTTGAGTTCTAATACTCCTCTAACCAAAACAATTTGATCTGTTTTAAAGGAAGGATTTTCTTTAAACTCGACTTCTATTATAGTTTCTGGACCTGCTGTTCCACAAAAAAAACAGGTATCCATTGGATTTCTGGATACTAAAAATATCTCTCCATTTCCCGATAAATCTAAAAAATAACCTATGATCTCAACCTCCTTACCTCTAAATAGTTGTATTTGATCACCAAAAACGGGAGTTAAAAAGTCCATTTCGTAAACAGAATTATACTTTGGCTCAAAAGAAACATCTGCAAAGTCATCCCATGTCAACTGGAGCTGAGATGAAGCTATAAAAGTTCCATAAATAAAAAATAAAGAGATGTAAAATGATTTACGCATTAGATAAGGTTTTAGCGATATTTAATTGAAAAGTTGATCTTGAAGCTAGTAAGGCGGCTACGAAAGCTATAACTAAAATAATACCTAAAAGCTGAAGCTCAATTATATCAGGAGGATAAATCTCAAAACCGTATCCATTTAATTTTTGCATATACTGAGAAACTACCCATATACCAAATCGACTAAAAAACCAACCCAATACAAATCCTATGAAAGCCAAATAAAACCCTTCGAATAGTGCTAATCGAAGAAGCTGCCAAGTTCCAAGCCCATAAATTCTCAAAAGTGCAAGCTCCTGTTTACGCTCTCGAATATTCTTTAAAATACTTATAAAAATACTTAGACTAGATACTATAAGAATAATAAGAGCAATACCGAGTACGGTTTGTTCTCCTGAACCTAGTAATCGTTCTAATCGCTGAATCTCAAAACTAGGCAGTGCAGCCTGCAGCGTTGTGTTTTCGTTTATACTCCGAGGCAATTGTACCATGCCTAATGGATTCTTGAATTTAACCAACAATGAGGTGATTTCTTTGTTTTCATTTTGTTCTGCATGAATTTCTTCTCCATCGTGGTTATGGTGTTCATCGTCGTGATCGTGTTCATCGTGCTCTTCATGATTTAAATTCGCTTCAGAATACTTTTGTTCTTCATCATGATCATGAACTAACCAAATACTTTCTAGACCAGTAATCAGAAGATTGTCGACTACAGTTCCAGTTGACTTAAGAATTCCCTTAATCGTAAATGGATGTTCCTTATGTGTCTCAATACTCGAATTAGCCAGACCATGAGAACTCACAAAGCTATCTCCTATTTTCAATCCTAATCGTTTGACTACATTAGCTCCAGCAACAACCTCAAAAGGCCTCTTAAAGACAAAACCCTCAGACAATTGAGTATTATAAAGTTCAAGATAATCAGCTTCAGTACCCAAAATCCGGAAACCTTTGTAATTGTCACCATAAGAAATGGGGATAGAAGTTTTTACAAATGGATGATTTTGTAAGAATACTATATCCTTATAGTCAATATTCCCTGTTGGCGCATCAGCATGAAGAACAGATGACAATACCAATTGCAATGGGCTTCCCTTTGCCCCTACAGTCATATCCACTGGGGCTATGTTTTTGCTTAATTGTCTATCAACTTGCTGACCGAACTGTAAGGTGAAGGTTACTAGAAAGACACTTAATGATAACAGAAGTAAACTTAACAGTAAATTTAATGGTTTAGAAACCATATTCTTAAAAGCAAGATAACTCAACTTCATAATGAGATTTGATTATTAAAATGTGACATAACCCTTTGGTCATGCGTTATGATTATCAAACTACTTTTGCAGATTTCGGCTTCTTCTTTTAATAAATTAACAACTTTAGTACAGTTCAAATCATCTAAGTTTGAAGTAGGTTCATCAGCAAAAACAACTTTAGGCTTATGGATCAAACCTAAAGCAATTCCTAAGCGCTGCTGTTGGCCTTTACTCAATGCTGTGACTTGGTCATAAAGATTTTCTGACAAACCCAACCTTTCTACCAACTCAAATAATCTTTTTTTATCATATGACCTAGAAGGGTAATTCTGTCTTAGCTTTAAATTTTCAAAAACATTTAAGGACTTTATGAAATAGTATTCTTGAAATATGATTCCCATGTGTTCGCCTCTAAATCTGTCTAACTGTCTCCTAATTAATGAATCGAGTACCGTTCCATCAATAGAAATTGAACCCTGCAATGCAGGTAAAAGACCCGCCATTAAATGTAATAGAGTAGTCTTACCAGCTCCAGAAGGCCCTATGACCAGCAGGTGGTCTCGAGGTGCAAGATCAATATCTGGAAATTTTAGTGTTTTACTCTGTTTATAGGCATAAGACAAGTTCAGTGTTTTGACCATAAAACAAATTTATTTAAAAAGTAAATGAAAAGGGAAGTTATCGCAACTGAGTGGCATTTAAAAAAATTTAATAATTTTATCGCTTACAATGCGGTATTCAACACATTTTAAATTCTAATCAAATTGAGGTTTCTTCAATCTAGGTCTGACACTATTGCGGGATCACTTTCTTTTTTTGCTTTTTACATACCGATAAAATATAATTTTTAAAATTAACATCTGCTATATCTTAAGTATATGAATAAAAATGAAATCGAAATTATTGGTGATGATCATATTGCTACATCTGTAAAAACTCCTTTGAGAGAAAATGCTTTTGATCAGACAAACGATGAAAAAATAGAAAAAATTCAATATCACTTTACAAAAATAATGGAAGCGTTAGGATTGGACCTGACAGACAAAAGCTTATCAGGTACACCGTATCGCTTTGCCAAAATGTATGTTAAAGAATTATTTTACGGTTTAGATCCAAGAAATAGGCCGAAAATTTCAACTTTTCCGAATTTGTATGGATACAAGCGCATTTTGATTGAGCAAGATATTACCATTGATTCCTGTTGTGAACATCATTTTTTGCCTATTACTGGACATGCACATGTTGGTTATATTCCAAAACACAATGTCATTGGACTGTCAAAAATTAACCGATTAGTCGACTACTACGCACATAGACCGCAAGTTCAAGAAAGACTTTGCCTTCAAATCCTTAAAGACCTTCAACACATGCTCGACACCGATGATGTTATTGTTGTAGTGCAAGCGAAGCATCTTTGTGTATCATCTCGAGGTATAAAAGATAAGGATAGCTCAACCACTACTATAGAATATGGAGGTGTCTTTAATGATGAAAATATACGTGGTGAGTTTTTTGATCTTCTCAAGAATAAATCCTAAACCATACATCTTTATTTAAGCATCAACTGTTTATTCTTTGTATTTTACATTAAACCTGTATCAGATGAAAAAGTCAGGCGTAAAAGTTAGCACATTTGTAATTTTAATTCTTTTGGGTTGTTCCTCCAAAGAAGAGACCCCTGCATTAGATGAAAATCTAGAATACATTTATCAAGGAAAAGAATACAATAAACTTACACTTACCAACCCTCCTTTTGATGGGACAATTTGGGTTACAGGGGATATTATTACATCAACAGATCCTAGTTTATACAGTAACATTTTATACAAAGGAACTGGTTTAAGGCAAATGTATGACAGAAGAAATGGAGGTAGATGGGTAAATTTAGAACCTTACTTATTTGATGTTGATTTTACAGATGGTCTAAAAACAGAAATACAAGTTAATCCTGAATTTTCATTTGAAGATGCTAGTGTAGAAGCAACTAAATATGCATTTTTAATTGGTCAACTTTCTACTGAATTAAGAAGGGATGTCGAAACAATGTGGATTCACAAAGGAGAAGAAGCATATGGAGGTGGAAATAACAACATGTTAGTTCATACAGGAATGACTTCCTTTTATGAAAATTACGGTTCAGGCATTGTCGAAGAAACATTAATTCATGAGGCGGCACATACCTCTTTAGATGCATATCATTATCCAAATGGCGGTTGGACAAATAGTGGATACAGCGATGGAGAAGGCTGGACAAAAGCTACTGAAGATGACAATCAACAGTATATATCAACCTATGCTAAAAATTATCCATATAGAGAAGACTTAGCTGAGCTAATGCCTTTATATATTGCTGTGAGATATTTTCCGGAAAGAATTTCAAGTGAAACAAGAGATGCGATTTTAAGCGTTAATAGAAATAGAATTGAATATTTAGATTCACAAAACCTCAATATGAGTATTTATGAAAATTAAATTCCTGCCATAAACTACAGGCTTAACGCAGGTAAAACAAACAAGTTATTTTTCACGGTCTTTTTGAAAAGAGCAGTTCGATTCTCTTTCAAAAATCTGGTATCATGGCACCTGCTTTCCAAATAAAAAGCCTTTTCATCAAAAAGAAATTAAATTCTTCACAGAAATAGTAGAATAAATCTCAATTAACAGTAGTCCATTACCAAAATAAGGCGTACAGCAACACGGTAACTAACAACACTCCAAAAGCCCCTATGTTGAAATAACTATCTGTGGAAAAAAGTTTTTTGCTAAGCACAATGCTTTTGTCATTCACTTGATTACCTTCCAGAGCACTTACTCCTAAGATGAGGAGAAGTGTCCCAACAAAAGTCAACATCATCTGATGCATAAAAGGTAGGTCAATAAATAAATTAGACTGACTCCAACCGTTAGGAGCTACTTTAAAGTACATCGCTATTGGAATAGATAGAATAACGCCCCAAATTGCCGCATTATTTGTTGCTCTTTTAAAAAATAATCCTGCGATAAATACAGCCAATATTCCAGGACTTACAATTCCTGTATATTCCTGAATGAATTGAAATACTTGTCCAAGACTTCCGAGTTGTGGAGCAATAAGCATCGCAATAATTAAGGCCACAAGTCCAGTTAAACGACCAACTTTAACCATTTCAGCATCAGAAGCATCTTTTTTGAAAATGGATTTATAAATATCCATCGTAAATATGGTAGAAGTCGAGTTAATCATCGATGCTAGTGATGAAACAATAGCTGCGGCCAAAGCGGCAAGAATGAGCCCTTTGAGCCCAGCAGGAATATAGTTTTTAATCAACCATGGAGCCGCATTATCATTGGCTATATTTCCATCTAATCCAAGAAAACCACCACTTTCAATCAAATCCATATTTAATATTGCCGATTCGACATCTAAATTCATTACATAGGCGATAATACCAGGGAGTACAACAATTGCAGGTAGAAGTAGTTTGAGAAATGCAGCAAATACAATTCCTTTTTGACCCTCTTTGAGACTTTTAGCCGCTAAGGTTCTTTGAATAATGTATTGATTAAACCCCCAATAATAGAGATTAGCAACCCACATTCCTCCAATAAGCACAGCGAGTCCAGGTAAATCTAACCAAGCATCTCTTCCGTTAGGAGTAATAATTTCTCCTTTAGATAAAATCATTGAAAATCGTTCAGGCACAACTTGATAAACATACTTCAGCCCTTCTATAAAACTACCAGAGTCTGTAACGTTAAGCAGCGCAAAATAAGTCATCAAAAAACCTCCAATAATTAGAAGTACTACTTGTACCACGTCAGTCCAGGCAACCGCTGCTAGTCCACCCCATAAAGAGTATGCAGCAGCAAAGAGTCCTAATCCCACAATACTTGTTAAAAGTATAGTTCCATCTCCGCTTCCCAAAATGGTATCTAATGCTTTCCCACCTAAAAACAGTACCGTAGTGAGATTCACAAAAACAAATAGTGAAATCCAAAACACAGCTAAAATGGTTTTCAGATTCGTACTGTATCTTTTTTCTATAAACTCTGGTATGGTATAGAGTCTTTTTTCTATAAAAACAGGTAAGAAGTATTTTCCAACAACTAAAAGTGTAATCGCTCCCATCCATTCATAAGAAGCTATAGCCAATCCCAGAGCAAACCCGGAACCCGACATTCCAATAAACTGCTCTGCCGAAATATTTGCAGCAATAAGTGATGCTCCAATAGCCCACCACGGAAGTGACTTCCCCGCCAGAAAATAATCTTCAGCACTTTTACGCTCTCCTTTTTTTTGTCGAGAAACAAAAAAACCAATAGCCAAAATAACTACAGCATAAACCCCAAATACAACAAAATCTTTAGTTGAAAAATCCATAATGATCTGATTTTAATCGTTTTCTATTAGACTAGATTTATTTTACAGACAGCCTAAAAGTCGTATGCGACTCGTATTTTTCGTCTGGATGAAGAACAACCGAAGGAAAGTCTTCTTGATTTGGAGAATCGGGATAGTGCTGGGTTTCTAAACAAAATCCTGTTCGTTGATTATACACACCACCTGATTTACTCGGGAGGCTGCCATCCAAAAAATTACCCGAATAAAACTGTATACCAGGCTCATCAGTGAATACCTCCAGTAGCCTTCCAGAAACAGGCTCATAAGCGGAGGCTGCAAATCGCATACCCTTATCTTGGTCATTCAAGGCCCAACAGTGATCATAACCCAAGCCATTTATTAACTGTGTATTTTCTTCATTGATGTGTTGACCGATTCTTTTAGATGCTCTAAAATCAAAAGGCGTTTGAGATACATCACTTAAATTACCTAGAGGAATAAGGGTTTCATCGACAGGAATAAAAGAATCAGCATTAATGGTAAGCTCGTGATCTAATACCGTTTGATTGAAATCGGCAGTAAGATTGAAGTACGAATGCTGCGTGAGATTGACGATTGTGGTTTTATCGGTGCTAGCCTCATACTTTACTTCTAATTCATTATTATCATTAAGCATGTAGGTTACTGTAATGACTAGGTTTCCAGGATAACCTTCTTCCATGTCTTTACTGAGGTATTTTAAAACGAGAGCTGCCTCTGTATCTGAAGTTATGGTTTCTGCCTCCCAAACCACCTTGTCAAAACCCTTCAAGCCACCATGCAAATGGTTTACTGCATTATTAACCGCTAGGGTATACGTCGTGTCATTTAAGCTAAATCTGCCCTCGGCAATTCGGTTACCATATCGTCCTATAAGTGCACCAAAATATGGGGTTTCACTCTCGTACTCCTCAAGGGTGTTATAGCCTAAGACGATATCTTTGTAGTCGCCATTTTTATCAGCTGAAGTCCAAGAAGTAATGATTCCACCATAAGTGATGATGCTAATTTGCATTCCAGACTTATTTTCAAGCAGGTATTGATCAACATTTTGACCCTCTTTGGTTGTTCCAAATTGTTTTTTTTCAATGGTCACTAGTGGCATAATCTTCGTCTTATTATTTTTGTGTGTACATCCTAGCATTAAAGCTGAAATGACAGAAAGTGTTAGTGATTTCAAATAGATCTCAAAAAAGCGCATTGTGTTTATTTATGATTAGGCGTACTGTAAAGGTTTTTTCTTCGCATAACTAAAGGCTCAGAATTTTACTTTCCCTTTTTAAAAGGTTAGTTTTAATTTTATTAATTATGGAAAAATAACGAATAATTTTGAAGTGCAGAAGTGAGGCAAAAGACTAAGAGATGGTGGATAAAAGTTGCGTATCCTTTTGTATCTTCTGCACAAAAATCAAAGCATTATCAAACGTATTATATTTCTTTTTGTTTTTATAACACTTCAAACGCATGCACAAGACCAGCCGAGATGGATGAGGTATCCTGCTATTTCACCAAACGGTAAAACAATTGCGTTCACTTATATGGGTGACCTCTATACCGTGTCTTCAAGTGGTGGTGATGCCAAACAAATTACCTTTCACAAAGCTCATGATTATATGCCTGTTTGGAGCCAAAACGGAACGCAGATTGCATTTTCTTCTGACAGATACGGCAACTTTGATGTGTTTGTCATGCCTGCTATTGGAGGAAAAGCCAAGCGTTTAACCTACCATTCAAATAATGAATCTCCTTATAGTTTTTCACACGATGGTAATAGCGTTGTTTTTGGAGCGCAGCGCATGGACACAAAAGAACATCGACAATATCCCACAGGTTCTCAACCCGAGCTCTATGCTGTACCGGTTGAAGGTGGCCGAGTAAATCAACTATTTACTATTCCCGCAGAATACGTTCAAGTCAGCAAAGACGGTAGTAAAATGCTTTATCACGACAAAAAAGGAGGAGAAAATGAGTGGAGAAAGCATCATGTAAGTTCAATCACAAGAGATATTTGGATTTACGACGCCTCGACAAATGAACACCGCATGCTGATCAGTCGCGCTGGAGAAGATCGGCAGCCCATTTTTACCACCGATGAAAAAGGATTTTATTACCTCAGCGAAGAAAGCGGAACATTTAATGTGCATAAAACAAGCATTGATAATCCTGAGAAAAATCAACAATTAACTTCGTTTGACCTACATCCTGTTCGTTTTCTCAGTATGGGTAGTGGTACTCTTGCTTTTGGATATGACGGGGAATTATATACTCTAAAAGAAGGACAAACCCCTGAAAAAGTAGAAGTTAATATCATTCGTCAAGATGTAGAAAACAGCGAAAACGTAGTTGCTATAAAAGGAGACGTGAGAGAAATGTCCATCTCTCCAAACGGAAAAGAAATTGCATTTATCGCCAGAGGTGAAGTCTTTGTAACTTCTGTAGACGGCGCCTTAACCAAAAGAATCACAAGTACAGCAGAACAAGAGCGGTTTTTAACTTGGACAGCAGACGGCAAGCACTTGGTTTATGCTTCTGAGAGAAGTGGCAAATGGAGTATCTACAAAGCGAGTAGAACAAGAGAAGCTCAAGAGCCTTTCTTCTTTGCCTCAACATTAATTGTAGAAGAGCCTATGATCAGCAATGAGGTAGACAATTACCTGCCTTCTTTCTCGCCTGATGGTAAAAAATTGGCCTACGTTGCCAATCGAAGATTTATTAAAGTTAGAGATATCGCCACAGGTAATGAGGTTGAATTACTCAACGATGAAGACTTATTTCACATGAGAGACGGCGATAAATATTTCACTTGGAGCCCTGATTCCAAATGGTTACTTGTTGACTGGAGTAAAAGTCTCAGTAATTCAGAAATACTCCTCATGGCCGCTGATGGCTCAAAATGCGTGAATCTTACCGAAAGCGGATATTACGACTCTAGACCAAAATGGGTAAATAAAGGCAAACAGATGATTTGGTTTAACAATCGCAATGGTTTAAAAAGTTATGCCACAAGTGGTCGTTCTCAAAGAGATGTATACAGTATGTTCTTTACCCAAGAAGGCTGGGATGAATACAGCCTCAACAAAGAAGAGTACGAATTGATGCAGGCCATTGAAGAAGAAAGCAGCGAAGAAGAAAAGCCAGAAGGAGGAGCAAAAAAGAAAAAAGATAAGAAGACCAAAGAAGATGAGATAAAAGAAAAGAAACCACTCCAATTCGATTGGGAAGACCTCAAAGAAAGAAAGGCAAGATTTACAATTCACTCTTCGAGTTTGGGCGATGCTGTTTTAAATAAAGACGGCAGCAAATTGTATTATATGGCTGCATTTGAAGGAAAACAAAATCTTTGGATGACAGACCTTAGAACCAAAGAGACCAAAATGGCCATAAAAGTCAATGGTAGTGGATCATTGTCATGGGATAAGGATATGAAAAACCTTTACCTTCTAAGCCGAGGAAAAATTACTAAAATAGATCCTGAAAAAGGCCGTAAAAAACCGATAGCTATTCGCAGTGAAATGACACTTGACCTTGCGGCAGAACGCCAATATATGTTTGATCACGTCTGGATTAGAACCAAAAATATCTTCTATGAGCCCACCTTTCACGGTATGGACTGGAATTTGCTAAAAGCAGAATATCAAAAATACGTTCCTCATCTGTCAAATGGACATGAATTTGCTGAAATGATTTCTGAATTGTTAGGTGAATTAAATGTATCCCATGCAGGAGGAAGATATAGTACAAAGGCAGAAAACCCTGATGCGACAGCTTCACTGGGAATCTTTTTTGACTACAACTACAAAAATGATGGAGTTAAGATTACCGAAGTGATCAAAGGCGGACCATTAGACAAGGCAAAGTTTAAAGTCAAGGCAGGTATGATTATTACTAGCATTGACGGAAGGCGCATAACACCCGAACAAGACTTTGCATCCTATCTCAATCGGAAAGCAGGAAATTATACCCTTTTACAATTATTTGATCCTTCAAACAATAAGATAGAAAGCATTACTGTTCAACCTATTTCACTGCGTAAACTTCGAACTTTACTTTACAATCGATATGTGAAATTGAACGAAAAAGAAGTTGAACAAAAATCTGAAGGTAAATTGGGTTATGTGCATATACCGGGAATGTCAGATGGGCCATATCGTTCTATTTACGACGATATGATGGGTAAATACTTCGACCGTGACGGTGTGATTGTTGATACTCGTTTTAACGGAGGAGGAGATCTTGTTGCAGATTTGGCAATGTTCTTCACAGGAGAAGGATTCATTACCTATGCAACAGCGGCCAAGGTTGTTGGTGGAGAACCAACATCACGTTGGACTAAACCCACTGTTGCCATGTTCAACGAATCTAATTACAGTGATGGTCACTGTTTTGCGCAAGGATACACCGATTTAGAAATTGGTAAAACGGTTGGAATGCCTGTTCCTGGAACTTGTTCATTTGCAGGATGGGAAGGCCTACCCAACGGTTCACGTTGGGGTGTAGTTCCTGTAAGCGCGAAAGATAAAGCCGGTCGCTGGATGGAAAATTTACAAACTGAACCCAGTATCAAAGTTAAAAATAGTCCTGGAGTAATAGACGCCGGTCGAGACCAGCAACTCGAACGTGCCATTGAAGAAATGCTTCAAGACACCCAAAATAAATAAACAATAAATAAACTACACCTTATGAATTATTACATCAAAGTTTTAAAACAGTATGCCGATTTTAACGGCAGAGCAAGAAGAAAAGAATATTGGATTTACAACATCATCAACTCAATCATTGGTGGACTGTTATTTTTCCTAGATTATAGGTTGGGAACAACCATTGAGGGCCTCGATTTAGGTATTTTGTATATAATCTATGCCTTATTCGTTTTCATTCCCAGTCTTGCCGTAGCGGTAAGAAGACTCCACGATGTGGGCAAAAGTGGTTGGATGCTTTTAATCGCACTCATTCCGCTCATAGGATCCATTTGGTTGTTAGTGTTATATCTTACAAATAGTAATCCAGGAGAAAATAAATACGGACCTAACCCCAAAGAAGAATAATTATATGTCTA
>NZIQ01000048.1 GCA_002691685.1 Flavobacteriaceae bacterium
ACTTTTAAACGAATACATAAATAATTATAGATTTGGTTTTTCAGAGGATTTAAGGAAAAAAGTTTATGATTCTGGAATTGAAAACTTGTACTTTTCGTATGCCGGAGAGATAAATTCTAACAAAGGGTTTTATTATAGAATCCAAGGAGGGTCATTGTTAATTGAATATGATAACATCCAAAATGATGCGAATCACGTTCATACTGTTGTGAGAGATTTATCAAATGACTGGGCGGAATCGATCCTTAAAAACCATTATGATACACAACATTGAACCTAATTTTAGACTAAAAAAAATTACTTTACCTTTTTCATCAATAACCGTAAATACTTATTCAAAAAATATTAAACAAAGAATTAATCATGCATTTTCATTATAAAAATTATTTTTCACTTTTAGCGCTACTTATTGTTACGTCACTTAATGGTCAAAAGAAAAAGACTACAGAGATATATGATTTAAAAACATCATTTGCTGAAACTAAAGCAATGTACAAAGCGGATTTTTATATTACTAAGTCACTAATTTTTGAGGATGGATCTTCTATATCTATTGGTGACACCCTTCCGCTTGGCCCATCATCAAGCAAAATTTCAAATACTTACGAAACAATAGCTACTGGGAGAACTACAATTATTCAGCCTATTTCTAAATATTCTCAAGTAAATACATCAATGAGAGAATTTGATTGGGTTTTGGAGACCATAAAAGGAACAAGATTATTAGGAGATTTAGATATTGAAATGTTTATTAGAAACCCTGATGCTTCGGGCTTAGCTCAAAAATATTTAACTATAAATATTAATTCTTTTACAATGGGTGAGGTAGTTAATCCGAATAGACGTATGACAAGAAACGAGGCGATAGATAAATTGAAAGAGTCAAAAGAATTATTAGAGCTTGAAATAATATCCCAAGAAGAATATGATGCAATTAAAAAGAAATTAACATCAATTATAATGAAGGATAATTAAATGACTCAAAACCATTATTAAAACCATGGAATAGAGGATATTGGGGTTAGATCAATTAAATTTCAACAAAACATGAAATCAAAAGAATTATCTATTTCAGCTTAAATGAAACCTAGTATTACAATTCTCCTTTATTGCAATTTTATTTATATCTTCCAAATCATAAACTCAAACATCCAAATAATGAAAAAAGTTCTACCCCTAATAATAGGTTTATTGATATTATTTAGCTGCGAAAATTCAATTAAAGTTGAAAATCCAATTAAAAAATTTCAAAATAGTTTGATACAAGAGGGAGTTACCGGTTCAAATGTTGCACAGGTATTTAAGGATGGAGAAATTATCTATAATACTATTGTCAATTCAGGTGCTTTGGGTGATAAAAATATCGATGAGAACACCATATTTCCAATATGGTCAATGACAAAAACTGTAACCACAGTTGCAATGATGATTTTATTAGATGAAGGCAAATACAATCTGAATGACAATGTTGCTGACTATCTGCCAGAATTTGAGAACATTAATTGCAAAGGGGTCGATGGAGTTTATCCATGTAATAATGATTTAAAAATTATTCATTTATTAACTCACAGATCAGGGTACACTTATTATGCCAATAGTGGAGCTAATTGGGTTTCAACCTTACATACTGATTTACACCCTGCAATTACAAGTCCCATTAGGTTTAATAACCTTAGTGATTACACTAAAGCAGTATCTGAAATTCCATTAGATTTTGAACCTGGATCCATGTATACTTATGGCATAAACCAAGCAATACTCGGTAGATTGATTGAGGTTATAACAGAAAAGAGTTTTTACGCTTACTTGAAAGAAACTGTTTTTGACAAATTGGGAATGAATGATACTAAATTTCATTTAACCGCTGCCGATAGAATAAGATTTCAACCATTAAGAGTTAATATAAAGCCTAATACTGCTTTTAATAATTCAGATTTCCATTTAGAGGGCTATACCTCTGCCTTAGACGGTTACACATATGACGAAAACAATAAAGCGCATTTTGGTGGAGAAGGTTTAGTTTCTACTATGTCAGACTTTTCAAAATTTTGTCAAATGCTTGTTAATGGTGGGGTATATCAAAATGAACGAATTATCTCTGAAGAAGGAATTAAGGCTATGACTTCAAAATATACTAACGCTTATCCCGATCCAAGCGAACCAAATGTTTTTCCATTAGAAGGTTATGGTTATGGATTTACTTTTAGTGTACTTGAAGATAATGAGGCTTGGGGCTCAGGAGCTCCTAATGGAATATATGGTTGGTCAGGATACCACAACACCTGGTTTTGGATTGATCCAACAAACAATTTGTATGCTTTGTTTATGTCAAATTCCATAGAACCTGATTTTAGTATTCTTAAAGATTTTCAGATAGCGACATATAACTTCATAAAATAAAAGGCCCTGGTGGAACAACTATCAGGGAAAGAGCAGTTAGATATTTTGAAATGTTAAAAGTATGTTCTTTTTTGAACTAAAATATCATATGCCCCACTTAAACCCTGTAATTTATTCCCCTTCCTTTTTTAAAGCATTCTTTTTACTCTCAATTATTTATTTTTCATCTTGTGCTAAAGAAAATACTACGCAACAGTCTATTGATGCATACAGAGTAACACAGACTATTTCCTATAGTAATATTGATGTTGATGTTGTAATTGACAAACCCGCCTTAAATGAAGTTGATGTCTTGATGGTGTTTCACGGTACCGTGTTATATGACTTAAACTTAATGACTGCTGCCAATACGACTCTTGATAAATTCAAGAGTATTTTGGCGAGAGATGACATGATGATTGTAAGTGTAGCATAACCACAAGAAAATGTATTGTTTGGCGACAGTATTATTCAATGTGAAGCTGCCCTATTATGGTTAAAAAATAATGCAAGTAAAGAATTAGGAATAACTGTAAATAAAATATTCTTAAGCGGGCACTCCCAAGGAGGCTATGTGGTAACAAGACTCAACACAATGCACAAAACAAACGGTGTGATCGCTAATGCACCAGGCCCAATAAATCTTGTTTTTAGATGTCAACTAGAGGAGAATGGCCAAATTCAATCTGGTGACGTATGTACTAGGCTAGAAAATACATACGGAACTACTTCTAATAATCCAAACGCCTATTTTCAAAGGTCACTACTCAATTTCACAAGTAATTTCAAATCTGATATTTTGTTTGTACAAGGTTTAGATGATTCTCCTATACAAATGAACTTGTGGCCAACGTTAAAACAAGATGTAACAAGTTGCTCAACTTGTCAAAATAGACAGTTTATTGAAATTCCTGGTGGTGGACACGGCTCTCTGTTTGAAAGTATTACTGCAAAGACAGAATTAAACAACTTCATAAACAGCCATTAATAGGTTGTATAGGACTTTGTCATAACAACGATTAATTCTTCAAATACAAGGCCTATAAACAAAGTCATCTCATGGTCAAGTAATTTGATATGATCAAAAATTGATTTACTAATGCTGTAATTTCCTAAAAACAGGAGGAGCAAGTAAAATGATAAAACGGTTATACTTTTATAGTGTAGTCGTTTTTGTTTTAAATGTCTCCTTTTAAGCATCTTGTGAAAAAAGGAAAATCATCTGTAACAACATAGTAATAAATGCCTTCAGGGAATTCTGGGGTTACTCCAAATCGCCCATTACATTGATCTAAATCTCCAAGCCCTTCGACGTATTCATAATCTTGCGTAAAAGCACCCATCTCGATTGGTGTATTTGGATTGATTGTTCCCTGACCAGGCCCTCCGATTAAGGCAGTTAAAATATCTGGACGATTAGCATCAGGCTCCGATTTTAATCTATAACTCGGAGTCAGTGACTTAATACTACTGTTAGAATTATTCGCCTCAGAATACCCATATCTTGCATAGACTGGAAACCCATCAGACGCCCAACCAACTATTGTCATTCCTTGATTATCGCCAAGAAAATCTACCAATAGTTCTGGTATTCCATGATAATGATATGCGCCATTGGGTTGGACATGAGCATGGTTCATATCATCACCAAAGTCAAAAGTGTCATGACCTAATGCCTCAATATTCCAATTCCCCTGACCTTGTGCTAAACTACATTCGCCAGCATTATTACATCTACCAGCTGTAGCAGGATCAAATTTTACACTATTTAAAGCATAGGCAATTACCAAAGCAGGACCCACAACTTCCAATCCACTTTCTGTAATTATTCCAGGACAGAGCGTGAATCTCTTATTTACATTTTGTTCTCTTATTGTGTTCGGGTTATCTGGGTTTGGAAATGTTCCTACTTCATGATTTGGTATTCCATTACCACTTAGAATTCTCTCAAAACCATCTGAAGACCATGAGTATCTGCTATAATTATTTACGGATTCATCATCATTATAAATTTCTTCATTGATCTCTACTAAAATTCCTGCTGTACTATATTCTCCTGTACAATCAACATCAACCTGTTCTTGAGGTTCTTGAGGTTCTTCATTCTTATTACACGAAAACAAGAGAATTATAACGGATAATTTTAAAAGGTTTTTCATAGACATAAAATTAGTGTTTACAACTAAAGCACATAAGTTGTAAGAAACCCTAATTGACTACTTTTAAAATGAAATATTAAGTGTCTAATCGGTGGTCTCTTGGGACCAAACAATGCATTAACCAGATCTTTTTTTACCGAAAGAAAAGTTTTTACAAGGCTGTATTGAGTTCCTTTTAAAAAAACTAAAACTTTTTAGAGTTGAGAATAAGACAAGGGCTTTAAAAAAGTTCTTTTGATGTCAGATACCGTATGGGCATATTCAGCAAGTCTAGAAACCCTTTTCCACTCTGGATGAACAATAAATTTGTTCCAGTTTTCATTTCGCTCTTCCATAGAACGAAATGCAAGTAGGTAAGTCAGCGCAGGCATCGAAGGTCCAGAAACTTGTTCTCCAAAAAACACCGAGTGCAGTCCAGTCTGATCAAATATTGAAAATTCTTCTTTATTAAACATTTTTACCTTTCTTCGAACCGCGTCTTCACTGTATCCTTCGTAGGTTCTTAATTCAAATAAACTAGATCCTTCAGAAGGTTTGACTAATTTAGGCAATCCGTCAAAAGCAATATAAAATGAAGTTGAAAAGCGGGAATATACACGTTTATCCTGAGGGACTGCATCATACACTTTTCGCTCTTCAAGATATTGTTGATCTCCAGCTAGGATACTGATAACCTCACCGTAGGCGACAATATCTTTATAGGGAATCAATAAAAAAAGTTGCTTTGGTGTAGACTCTCCAAGTGCTTCAAAAACACCAATATGCTCTACGCCCGCTCGATTTAATGCTGGTATAAAAACCTCTTTGAAATAATTGTGTAAAGCCTGTTCTGAACTATTGAAAGGTATCGAATAAGTTCTCAATTCATAATATTCTTTTTGTGCAAAAAGCGAAAAGGAACTGATAAAAAATAATAGTAAGAGATGTTTTCTCATAGCGGTGGTTTATACAATTGACCTAAATTTAACGATTTATCCATTAAAAATAATTGGTCACTATTAATTGAAGTCTGTTGCAACCTTGAATAATATGGGGAGCATAACGAGATCGATATACCACAATAATCCCTAAGCCCTTCTCATGAGGAGGGTTTTCATTCTTCAATTTTTGAATTTGAAAAATTTTCGTAAGGTTTACTTAAATCAGAAATCGCTTAAACACTTGGCAATTATTAGTGTATTAATTAAATCCATTAGTCATAATAGTGAAGATAAAGAATCATGGCGCATAATAGGATATAAGAAATAGCAGGTAAAATATCAGCGATGTTATCTCTAATTCGGATTCTAACCAGAGTAGCAACAAGCATCATAATAATAATAAAAATAGCACTACTAACTCTAGCAATACCAAGCTCAAATCCAACAAGTATACCAACACCACCTATACACTGACATACACCAATTATTATTCGTTTATCTGCAAGATCCCAGCGTCTAAATTCACTTATCATCCTTTTCGAGATAAAGGAATTGACCCCATAGGTAATGAAAGATATTCCTGTAAACATCGAAATAATAGTGATTGATTCCATTGACTATATAATACCACAGTTAAATGCCGCGATAAACAATGACATCAATAGAAATATTAAAGAGGGTAAACGTTGCTTGAAAGGGTTTTTGACCCATAGATGAGTCAACTGTGCGCTTAACATAAAAAAGGACATCCCCAGCGCAGCATAAAGAGTTATTTCTTTATAACAGAGCCCCACAATGAGAAGTGCTGAAATGGAAATTTTAGCTGCTCCAACAAAATTTCTGAATACATCTGAATATCCAAACTGTTGGAATTCAGCGATCACGTTGTGATATCGAAAAATCCACACAAAGTATACAGAGAATGCTACTACAACTTGAAACAATAAAGAAATTTTATCCATTTTATTTTTTTTAAAGCTACAAAATATTAACGGTCATATGGTTTAAGACTAAAACAACCCTTAGATATGAACACATCAAACAATGCTTCAGCTTCTTAGAGCGCAGCCAGACCACTATATCACATTATTCCTTATGCACTCGACTTCGCACGATTTTTTCTTTTCAAAGCTTTTCTAAGAATAAAGCTTTCTTAACACTCGTATGATGACCAGGAAGGTCCGATGTTCTATCTAATTTTGTCTAACCACCAAACAATCTACATTATCGTGTTTCCATAGCAATGATGCAGGGCATTGGGGATTAATCTCCGTAGACAGCAACTGTTTCTTTGCCTCTTCTTTCCCACTGCCTGAGACCATTAGTAAGATGCGTCTTGAAGAGAGTATATCTTGTATACCTAGTGTAATACCTCGGGTAGGTTTTGTACTTGCATCCATAATCATTGAATGTTGTTGTGATTCCATGGTCAAATCTGCAATATGACAATGCGGTTGCAATTCGTTTGCAGGCTCATTGAAACCCAGATGTCCGTTTTTGCCCAGACCCAAAATACATAAGTCAATGGGACCCTGTTCTTTGACCATAGCTTGTATTCGTAGACATTCCTCTTCGAGATTCTCAGTCTCAAGATTAAAAGGAAAGTATCGCTGTTGAGCAACCATTAAAGGCCTTAAAATATGTTTTTGTAAAAAAGCATTGCAAGAGCCCTTAGAAGATGGTAAACCAACCCATTCATCTAAAGGTATTATGCGTAACTGTTCAAATAATGCTGTTCTTTTTTTAGCTTCTTCAGCGAGATTTCGATACAATGGCAAAGGTGAACTTCCGGTTGCTGCACATAAAAGGAGCTGAGGGTTGTGCTCTATTTCATCCATCACAATAGAGAAGGCCTTCTGCCCCATTTGATAAATTTCTTCAAATTCAATTATTCTCATTTGCTCCTTGCGTTTTTAATGAACCCATCAATTTAATTGTGAGCCATCCACTACAAATTCCAACCAGTAAAAGAATTAAAGCCACTTGGTAACCACCTAGAACTGCGTGCCCTAAACTAAACAGAATACTGTTTAAAAAGATGACGCCAAAAAGAAATCCCAGCCATGACTCACGCGAAGAACTCTTATCTGCCAAGTCAGGAATCTGTTTGGCAATTGGACCCCACCAGCCTTTTGGTCGTACTTTCATATAAAAATGAAGTAAGGTTTGATTATCGACGGGCTTGGTCAAAAAGGTCACCAAAATGCTTATACTAGTGCATAGCAATAAGAGTACCGTAGCCCTAATAAGTGCTACATCTTCTCCATACCATCCATTTACAACTTCTAATACAGAATCACTCATCAAGCCAAAATTATGAAGCCATCGCGCCCATAAAAATCCGTTGGCCAAAATTAGGGCCGAAAGCATGCTTGTGATTTCAGACCAGGCATTTATTCGCCACCAGAACCAACGTAACATCAAAATAATTGCAATACCAGAAACGATTTCAATGATATAAATCCAAGCTCCTGCAATGCTATCCATCTGCCATGCCGCTGCAGCAGAAAACAAGAGTAAAAGCACTATGCTAATACGTGAGACCAATAAATAATGAAGATCATCGGCCTTATGATTAATGAAGCGTTTGTAAATATCGTTAACGGCGTAAGATCCTCCCCAACAAAGATGGGTGTCTACAGTACTCATAAATGCCGCCATGAATGCTGCGACTAAAAGGCCTCTCAATCCTACAGGAAGAACTTCATTAATCATCATAGGGTATGCAAGTTCCGGATCAGCTAGCAATGCTTCAGATGCCTCTGAAATGGGTAGTATCACAATAGAACCTAGGCCAACAACAATCCATGGCCAGGTTAGAATAACTATTCCAGCAACTGCAAACCAGAGTGAAGCCTTTATGGCGTGTTTTTCACTCTTGGCAGAGAACAAACGTTGTACGATATAACCATCTCCTTGCGCTTGACCTAGCCACAATACCCCAATGAGGCAAACAAAGGCAATCATCTCTGTCGCACCAATGTGTGACATATTTGGCAACATATCTGTTATTCCCATAGGAGCATCAGTACTTGCAGCTAATTTTAGGCTTAATTCTGTTGGACCACCCACCTGAACTAGGACTAAAATTGCTAAAAGAATGCTGCTGATGGTTCCTGCAGAAAAATGCAGCATATCGAGAACGACCACTCCTTTAATACCCGAAACCAAGGTGTGAATCAACGCCAAAGTGAGTGTGATGCCAAGAGCAAATTCTGCACTCCAGCCCAGCATGACATTAGAAAACTTCAGCATGGCTAGCATGATCCAACCAAGTGAAATACAGTTTTTAAAAATTCCGAAAAAGGCCGCGGTAAAACCCCTTAGAATTGATGCAGACTTGCCGCTATATCGAAGTTCTATCATCTCGGCATCTGTGATTATTTCTGCCCTACGCCAATATTTTGCGTAGAAAAAAACCATCATCATAATGCCGGTTCCCAAATACCACCATAACCAATTGCCGTAGATACCTTTAGTTCGAACAAGTGCCGTTACAGCTAGAGGAGCATCTGTAGCAAACCAAGTGGCAGCAATCGAAGTACCTAAAAGCCACCAAGGTAGGTTGCGTCCCGCTACAAAAAAATCTGTAATGTTCTTAGAATCATGTTTAACCACAAAAACACCAATGCCAATGCTTAGAAGCAAATAGCCCGCAATTACCACCCAGTCTATGAATTCTAATCCCATCTACATTGATTCTATTAATTGTTCATTGATTTTAGTTAAGTGGTGGCAGCACCTCTTCTTGTAAGCTGATCATTTCGTTGCACATTTGCACCGCATTGCGATAAGAATTTACTGTTGGCTCAATAAGAATGGCCTGCAAGAGTTTATCCTTGGATTGTTCATTATAGGCTTCAACCAAAAGTTGGTGTATACTTGCATGCAGACGTATGGTTGCAGCAATTCCTTCTGGAATAGCTTGCATTTTTACAGGATGTATACCTGAAGCATCGCTATACGCTGGTACCTCAACCACTAAATCATCTGGTAAATTAGGTATAGCACCTTTGTTCGGAACATTAACCGCTTCTAGCCATTCTTTTTTATCGGTTACTACCGATTCCATGATCAAGGTGGCAATTTCGCCAGAGCTTTTAAAGCTTCCGTCTGCGTTTTGTAATTGTATCTCCTCAGTTGACCCTACCGGTAATAATTTCTTACTCCAATCTTTGGTCCATTCGCGTTCATAATTAACGCGGTCAACGGTGTAAACACCTTCTGGAATTTGATTGTTCTCCCAAGGATGACCGTCATAAGGATCATAAAAAAACTGTAATTGTGGAATCACAAATTCACCCGCCCATCGCAAATATTCACCATAATGGTTGGATGCTGGAGAGGGCCACTGCCCAAATCTTCTAAACAAAATGCGGCCTAAGGCAAGTTCATGCCAATCGGCCAGCCAGTCTCCTTTTTGCTCAATTTGCTTTAGTTTGGGATACAAATCTTCTCCTGTCGATTTCTTTTTTATTTCTTGAAACCAGGTAAAATGATTAATACCGCATGCTTTGGTTTGTAAATCGACCAAGGGCACTTCAAGTAGTTTGGACAATTGTTCTCTGCCCATAAAAACACCATGACATAAGCCAACTGCTTTAATAGAAGTTAAGCGTGTTACCGCTTCACATATTTTATGCTCGGGATTTGAGAAGTTGAGTAAGATGGCATTAGGACATAGCCCTTGCATTTTTCTAGCTAAATCCATTATTACCTTGATGTTTCTCAAGGCGTGAAAGAGAGAGCCCACTCCCCCATTTTCACCATATACTTGATCAAATCCGTATTTTCTGGGAATATGAAAATCTTGAGACCAGTAGACATTACGATCTTTTTCAAGAGCACAAATAACAAAATCAGCATCCTTTATAGCTTCATCTCGATCTGTTGTGGTCACAATTTCAGCATTGCGAGCAAGCTCTTTATTGACGTATTCGCCATGGGCCAACACATGGTCTAAATGTGATTTTTCAATATCCATTAAAAAGATTTTCAATCCGTTCTTCGAAAGGATATTGCTCATAAGGATATCCTGAACAATCATAGGGCCAAATTGTAAACTACCCGCGCCGATGTATGCGATTTTAATCATAGTCTAATCGTGTAATGAGATAAAGTTAACATATCATCTTTACATGAGAATTGATGATTATCTTGGATCTATCTAGGAATTCTAATGTAACTCATTGTACACATAGCTCAACAAATTATGAAAATGATTAAAACACTATTGACAATTCTACCTTTTACATTTGGTTTGAATGCTTCCTACGCGCAATTATCAAGACCCGAATATAAAGATGTAGTTGACTATTTTGTAGACTGCATAAAAAACACGGATATTGATAAACTTGACTCCATCGTAGCTTACCCGATTGAGCGCCCTTATCCCATACCGCCTATTCGCAACAAACAAGAGCTCAAGAAGCGTTATTCAGAAATCTTTGATGATTATTTGACTTCTCTAATAGTGAACTCAAATAGCACCGAAGATTGGTCTGATGTGGGATGGCGAGGAATTATGCTTAATCGCGGTGCTGTTTGGATCGATTATGACGGCAAGCTTATAACCACAAACCATATCTCTGATAAAGAAAAGGCAGTTCAACAAAAATGGATTAACTACGAAAAAGGAGCACTACATGCTGATTTGAAGGAATTTCAAAAACCTATTTATACCATTGAGACGGCTCAATTCATAGTACGAGTTGACCTTTTAGAAAAGCGAAGATTTCGATACGCTTCATGGTCAAAGGATTCCAAGCTCTCAGATCAACCTGATTTAGTCCTTAACAACGGAGTACGGATGTTTGAAGGCACTGGAGGGAATCACCATTATAAATTTACCAATGGTCAGTACACTTATGTAGTTTACGCAAATGTATTAGGACCGCATGAGGAACCTCCATTTAATTTAGAAGTGTCCAGAAATGATAAGGTCTTACTCAACCAAGCCGCGATATTGAAAAAGTTGAAGTAAAAACTCGTCTTTACAAGTCAATAACGCTTTACACATGAATTCCTTATTGCCATTCAAGCGTAATTTTTTATCTTTCTGTTGTTACATATATACTTAGACTTAATAACCAATTAATAAAATGAATTACAACTATACCATTATGAATTTGAACAAAGTATATTACGGCATATTAGGACTTTTTCTAATCACAGGTTTCAATGAGCATACGAATGCTCAAAACAATTTGTCGAAATCAGATTTACTTCAGACTTACTCATGGAGAGCCATTGGGCCTGCAAATATGGGAGGTCGTGTGACTGACATCGATGGGATTCCTGGAGACCCATCTACATTTTATATAAGTGGAGCAGATGGTGGCATCCATAAAACGATAGATGGCGGAGTAAGCTTTAAAGCTGTTTTTGAAAATCAGAGAGCTTACTCTATTGGAGCTTTAACCCTCGCTCCTTCAGACAAAAATATACTTTGGGTAGGAACAGGGGAAGGAGACCCTAGAAATAGTGTTGGCTATGGCTGGGGAGTCTATAAATCAACAGATGGGGGAGACAGTTGGGAGCACCTCGGACTCAAAAAAACAGAAAGAATCAAACGAATTGTTGTCGATCCAAATAATCCTGATGTAGCCTGTGTTTGCGCTCTTGGAAAGGAATGGGGACCTAATCCTGAAAGAGGTGTTTTTAAAACGACAGATGGCGGGAAAACATGGGACAAAATCCTCTACATAGATGAAGATACGGGTTGCGCAGATATTGCAATGGAAAATGAAAATCCAAGGATAATGTATGCGGGAATGTGGACCTTTAGAAGGAAGCCTTGGCGTTTCGATGATGGAGGAAAAAATACTGCGATTTATAAAACAACAGACGGAGGAGCTAACTGGAAAAAAATCATGAATGGACTTCCAAAAACAGATATGGCTCGTCCAGGAATTCATATTGCTCAAAGCAATCCAGATATTGTTTACCTCATGACAGAATTTGAAGGAGGCGGAACAGTTTTCCGTTCAGAAGATAAAGGTGAAAATTGGGTTATGGTAAACGACAACCCAAACGTTAATTTTAGACCTTTTTATTACAGCGATGTTCGTGTTGATCCAAAAAACCCAAACATATTGTTTTCAATATCTGGAAGACTAAGTCGCTCAAAAGATTTTGGAAAAAATTGGAAGACCATTGCAACGACGGTTCACGGCGATCATCAAGCACTTTGGATAGACCCTCAAAACCCACAATATATCCTCAACGGAAGTGATGGAGGTTTTCAACGCTCTTTTGACGGAGGTGATAGTTGGGAGATCATTAATAACGTTGAATTATCGCAATTTTATCAAATTCAAGTGGACAATCTAAAACCTTATAATGTCTATGGAGGTTTACAAGATAATGGTACTTGGTAGGCCCAAGTAATTCTTTGTACAGCGCAGGTATATTAAAACGGCATTGGAAGGGCTTGGCTTATGGAGATGGATACTTTGCAGAACCCATCCCAGGAAATGAACATTTAGTATATACCAATCTTCAAGGAGGAGTACCTTTTTTAGTAGATAGTCGCTATGGAAATGTACAAACCATACACCCTTATCCTAAAATTGTTGGTTCTGCGGGAGATGCCATTGAACTGCATAAATACAGATTCAATTGGGACGCTCCCATACACATCTCTCCTCACGATCCAGAAACGGTATACATCGGTGGAAATGTCATCTTTAAATCTCAAGACCGTGGTAATAGTTGGGAAGTGATCAGTCCAGATTTGACCACTAATGACAAATCGAAACAACGCACTTCAGGAGGAACTATTTATCAAGACAATACTGCTGCTGAGTTTCACTGCACAGTACTCTACATTGCGGAGTCTCCAATTCAAAAAGGTGTTCTTTGGGCCGGTACAGATGATGGTAATGTGCAACTCTCTATGGACGGAGGAAAAAATTGGTCTAATCTTAAAGACCGAATCAAAGGTCTGCCAGAATACGCATGGGTATCTAAAATTCACGCCTCTGAACATGACGCTGGGACGGCATTTGTAACAGTGGACCAACACAGAATGGACGACTTTAGACCCTATGTGTTTATGACGAAGAATTTTGGTAAGAGTTGGGAGAAAATTTCTTCGAATTTACCCGAAGATGACTACGTCAAAGTGGTTCGTCAAGATCCTCACAATTCCAATCTACTTTTTGCCGGTATGGAGCATGGAATATACGCCAGTTGGAATAAAGGTAAAAGTTGGGAGAAAATAAACATCGACCTACCCAATGTTTCTGTTAGAGACCTCAGAATCCAAGCTAGAGATCGCGATCTAATTTTAGGAACCCACGGAAGAGGGGTATATATCTTAGATGACATTCGACCTATTGAGGAATTGGATATGGCCAAAGGAAAAAACCTCCATCTCTTCCCTGTTCGTGAAGCAATACTTTGGAATATGTTTTGGAGAATCGAAAACCTTGGAGATCGAACTTATAAGGCTAAAAACCCGGAGTTTGGAGCGTATATTAATTTTACTTTAAATCGAGATAGTTCTGACCCAGTTGTCGTTGATATCAAAGATAGTAATGGTAATCTTGTAACAACTCTAGAACACAAAGGAGCCAAAAAAGGAGTCAATAGAATTGTTTGGGATTTGGGATATGATGGCGCAAGAAAATTGGAGAATAAAATTGAAGAAGGATTTAGCTATGGCGCTTTGAGACCTAAAGTTTCACCTGGAAGCTATTCAGCCAACATAAAAGCCATGAATGAAAGTGCTAGCACGACCATTTTGGTAAGTGCCGATCCAAGAATAAACATGTCTCTTGCAGATTACACTAAAAAGACTGAAACTTTACTTAAGCTAAGAGATCTCTTAAGTGAAACTCATGAATTCATAAATGAAGTCAGCGATGCCTCTCAGCAAATAGTTGTTTTGATTAAGAAATATAAATCACATAAGTTAGGTGATCATACTTCTCTTGAAAAGCTTCACAACGATATCGTGTTATTTAAAGATGAGCATATGATGCGTCCACCACCGTCAATGACCTATCGACAAAGACCAAGGCTGAGGGGAGAAATACGATCATTAATGAGGGCTGTCGATAATACAACTAATCCTCCAACTATACCCCAGCAAGAACGCGTTAAAAGCCTAGAGGCTGAGTTGAGAGAACATCAGCAAACATGGAAGGGTATAAAAATGGAAATTCAAAAATTTAATACTACTAATAAATCTCTACCACAGATTATCATAAAATCTTAATATACGATAAACCGAATTTGACTTCTTAGAGGATGTTTTATTTTTTGCTCCAAGGACCCTAAAGTATATACTGTTATTCAAAACAGTTTATTGTCTATCACAGAATGGCAGCAGTTCCTTTAGAAGAAACAATGACCACTGAAGATTTCAAAATCATTTATGTCAGATCAAACAAAGTTAATGCGAAGCTAGTATTTCATCCCCTCACTATACAAACAGAGGGGGTGAATGCTTAAATAAGAGTTCATTCTCTCCTGAGTGCAGTTTTTATAAAAAATTCTTAGCTAACCTCAGATTTAATTGAAAATCTGTCCTTTAAAAAATATAGGATAACTACTATCTATCCTATAAAATATTGCACAACACTTATTTTTC
>NZIQ01000049.1 GCA_002691685.1 Flavobacteriaceae bacterium
AGAAAGGGCTTTTTTCGCTCGAACAAGAGCAACTCCACCTCCGGCAACAATTCCTTCTTCTACAGCTGCACGCGTGGCGTGAAGTGCATCGTCAACACGATCTTTTTTCTCTTTCATCTCTACTTCTGAAGCTGCACCTACATACAGTACTGCAACACCGCCAGCCAATTTTGCCAAACGCTCTTGTAGTTTCTCTTTATCGTAATCTGAGGTAGTTGTTTCAATTTGAGATTTGATTTGACTCACACGAGCAGTGATATCGTCTCCTGCACCTGCACCATTGACAATGGTTGTGTTGTCTTTATCGATAGATACTTTTTCGCAAGTTCCGAGCATGTCGATTGTAGCATTTTCAAGAGTAAATCCTCTTTCTTCAGCAATGACTGTACCTCCAGTAAGAATTGCAATATCTTCAAGCATTGCTTTACGACGATCTCCAAATCCAGGAGCTTTTACGGCTGCAATTTTTAAAGAACCTCGAAGCTTGTTTACCACAAGTGTAGCTAGAGCTTCACCATCTACGTCTTCGGCAATTATTAAAAGAGGTTTTCCTGATTGAGCAACAGGCTCGAGTACAGGTAAAAGATCTTTCATTGCTGAAATCTTTTTGTCAAAAAGTAAAATATAAGGGCTGTCTAATTCTGTTGTCATTTTTTCAGAATCAGTCACGAAGTAAGGAGATAGATATCCTCTATCAAATTGCATTCCCTCCACTACGTCCACATAAGTGTCCATTCCTTTGGCTTCTTCAACAGTGATTACACCTTCTTTCCCGACCTTTTCAAAAGCCTGAGCGATTAGATCTCCAATGGTTTCATCATTGTTTGAAGAAACTGCAGCAACCTGCTTGATTTTTTCAATAGCATCTCCAACCGTTTGAGATTGTTTTTCAAGATCTCCTACAATAGCATCTACTGCTTTTTCGATTCCTCTTTTAAGGTCCATTGGATTTGCACCGGCTGCTACGTTTTTCAATCCTTCTTTAACAATGGCTTGTGCCAAAACAGTTGCAGTTGTCGTGCCGTCTCCTGCTAAATCGTTGGTTTTTGAAGCAACTTCTTTAACCATCTGAGCCCCCATATTTTCAAGAGCATCTTCAAGTTCGATTTCTTTTGCTACACTAACACCATCTTTTGTAACTGAAGGTCCACCAAAAGCTTTGCTGATGATTACATTTCTTCCTTTTGGTCCAAGAGTTACTTTAACTGCGTTGGCCAAGGCATCTACACCTCTTTTTAGACCGTCTCTTGCTTCAATGTCAAATTTTATATCTTTTGCCATGATCTATAATTTTTTTATTTTTTTATTAAACAATTGCTAAGATGTCACTCTCACGCATGATTAGGTAATCATTGCCATCGAGTTTTAACTCTGTTCCAGCGTATTTTCCATAGAGCACTTGGTCTCCTACAGAAACAGTCATTGATTCATCTTTAGTCCCAGGTCCGACAGCTACCACAGTTCCTTTTTGTGGTTTTTCTTTAGCTGTATCTGGTATAATAATTCCAGAGGCAGTTGTGGTTTCAGCCTCCATAGGTTCAACTAGAACTCTGTCTGCTAAAGGTTTAATTGTAACGTTTGCCATTTTATGTTCATTTTAATTTGTAGTTTTTACGGTCATAAATTGTGCCAATTTAAAAAAACTGACATAAGCGGTAAAAAAAAATGCCAGCTTGTCATAAGCTGGCATCTAATTTATTTTTTTATTTCTATTCTTGTGCATTATCTCCAGCTGGAATTGCAGGCAATTCTTCTGGCACAACTTCTTCTGGAACCAATTCAAAGCTTTCATCTGAGGAATCGAGTAAACGAGAATCGCCCTCTCCAAAACTTCCTTTAAGTGATACATTGGATAAAAGAATGAGCACTACAAGAATTGTAGCCAAGGTCCAAGTACTTTTATCTAAGAAATTGTTGGTATTTTGAACTCCACCAACAACTTGAGTACCCTCTCCGCCAAAGGCTGAAGACAATCCTCCACCTTTTGGATTCTGCACCATGACAACTAACATTAATAAAAGTGATACAATCACTATTAAAACCATAAATATTGAAAATGTACTCATTATATATCTTTTTGTTGATCAATAAGTCTTTGAGCTTCTTGAATTTGGATGGCAAAGAAACTACTTTTTTCTGGATATTTCAAAATTAAGGTCTTATAGGCCTCAACGGCCTTTTTGAATTGCTTTTGACTCATGTAAAGTTGTGCAATAGTCTCTGTAGTCAAATTACTGTCTTCGATAGAACTCGCTGAATCGATATCGATTTCTTTGATTTCGTCTGAAGGCACTATTTTAGGGTTACGCTCTAAAAAAGCATCTAAAAGTGCATATTTACGTTCCTGCTCTTCTGTTTCTAAGGTATTAGAAGTCTCTACATTGTTTTTTGAGCTCTGCTTGATCCATTCGAAGTAGTTAAGCTGCTCCTCATGCGTTTGGTCTGTAGTATTTTCTTTTTGTAGGTCGTCACTACTTTGGGAGACAGTGCTAACTAATTCTGATTTCACCTTTAAGTCTTGACTTTCCTCTTGTTGCTTTTCTACACTGTCGGCTTCTATTTCAACTTGACTAGTTTCTTTTTTTACTTCCTCTGAGTTAACTTCTTTTTCGTCAAAATTCATCTCGCTGATGATGACCTCTAATCTTCTAATCTTAGAGTCAAAGTCTTCATCATCATTTTCTTCATCGTCGTTAAGGTCATCATTGAATTGATTTTCATCTTCTATTGGGTGTGACTCATCAATCGTTTGTGCTTCTTCTTCATCTAATGCCTTCACTTCTTCTTCAGTAGTCTGGGCAAAACCTTCTATTAAAATCTCAGAAGGGGGTTCAGTAAGTTTTTCCGCAGTTAAAATTTCTTCAAGAATAGACTCGTTTTCAACGATCTCAAGTTTTTCTTCTCTTGTGTTGAAGATGTTCTTTTCTTCTCCTAAACTAATATCCTGGCCTGGAATTTCAATTGGAGTTGTTTCTGTTTCTTCATGCTCTACTGATTCTTTGCCAGGACTTAAATCGTATGCTGATTCTTTTTGAAGTAGTTCGGTTACAAAACTTTTGGCGCTTTGTTCTTCTTTTTTTTCTTGCTCAGAAATTAATTCACGAGTACTATTTGATTGCTTTTCGGAGATGTTATTTGAGTCTTTGACTTGTTCAGGACTTTCTTCTGCTTTGATCTCTTCTTTTGTATTGATATAATCAAAGAGAAGCGATCTGTCATTTGTGCGAATTGCCGTTTTCTTAAGGGTAGGCTCAAATACTTCGTCTATATCTAAGCTTTTAAGGTAAAGCGCCCAAGCGTTTTGCATATAGGGATAGGCCTTTATCAGTTCCTTTAAGCCATTGATTTCAGCCGTATTTCTAGGAGCTTTTTTATTTTGCAATATGGATAAAAACTGTTCTTTATTCATCATTACCAATCCGCCAGTGAGGCATTAAAAATATCTTGTGTCAAACGTTCAAACAAGGCCGCATGCGCTTCGGATTTGACTGATTCTAACAATTGCGAGGCTGGAAAGTCATAAAAAAAGTTAAAACGGCGTTCGAAATCTACATCTTCTTTGGTGGTATTGTAAAAACGAACGTTAACGGTCATAGTTAATCGATTTTGTGCTGCAGTTTGATTAGCGGTGGCGGTCATGGGAGCTACCCGATATTCTGTAATTTCTCCTTCATAAATTAAATCGCCATTTGTATTGGTCAAATCTAGTGAAGTTAAGCCCAAAATCAAATCTTGTAGCGCAAGAGTGAAATCACGATCTAAACCTGGTTCTATGGTTGAACCCGGACTTTGATCTGCGTAGTTCTGAAAGAAATTGACTTGAAAACTCGTAGCTGCTCCAGTACTGGCGCCAGAAAAGTTATAACTCACTTTTAATCCGCATGCAGAGAACAATAAAGCGAAGGCGTAAAAATAATAAGGTCTTATTTTTTTGGTCATTGCTCAGAGATCGTATTGTTTAATCTTTCGGTAAAGGGTTCGCTCCGAGATACCTAATTCTTGGGCAGCTGCCTTTCGTTTTCCTCTATTTCGTTCGAGCGATTTTTTAATCAGTTCGATTTCAGTAGCGTGTAAAGATAGGGTTTCTTCTTCTGCAATATCTTCTGCATAATCGTATGGATCATTTTCAAGCTTGTTTTGAGGCATTTCCAACAGTGCAGGTTTGATGGGATTGCTTAGGCTGTGTTCGCTTGGTTTTGTCACTTGGTTGGCAATCAAAATTTCATCTGTCTCTACATTATCTGTTTCATTGGGTTTGTGCATAGTTGCTACAATTCGCTTCAAATCAGTGACGTCTTTTTTGAGGTCGTGTAAGTATTTGTACATAATTTGACGCTCGTGCATGAAATCTGATGCCTGTTCAGTGTTATTGTTGACTATGGCCGGAAGTCTATTGGCTACTCTGTTGGGTAAGTAGTGATGAAGGGTAGTTCCCTCTACCAAACGCTCTTTTTCTAAAACAGATAATTGTTCAGCTGTATTTCTCAATTGTCTAATATTACCTGGCCAATAATAAGACTGCAAAAGATGGATGGCATTTTCATCTAACCTGATGGTTGGCATACTGTATTTTTTAGCAAAGTCAGAAGCAAATTTTCGAAATAGTAAATGGATGTCTTCTCGGCGCTCTCTAAGTGGTGGAATTTCAATTTCTACCGTGGAGAGTCTGTAGTAGAGGTCTTCTCTAAATTTATTTTTTGATATAGCCTCTTGCATATTGACATTTGTGGCGGCCACGATTCTAACGTTTGTCTTCTGAACTGCAGAAGATCCTACTTTCAAAAACTCTCCGTTTTCGAGAACCCTTAATAATCGCACCTGAGTCGTCAGCGGTAACTCTCCTACCTCATCCAAAAAAATGGTACCACCATCAGCTTCTTCAAAATATCCTGACCGCGTTTGAGTCGCTCCCGTAAATGCTCCTTTTTCATGACCAAATAGTTCAGAATCTATAGTCCCTTCTGGAATAGCACCACAGTTCACAGCAATGTATTTACTGTGTTTTCGATGCGATAAGGCGTGTATAATTTTTGGCACTACTTCTTTTCCCACTCCGCTTTCGCCAGTGACTAAAACCGAGATATCAGTTGGGCCTACTTGAAGTGCTTTTTCCAGGGCACGATTGAGTTTTAAATCGTTGCCAATAATCTCAAAACGCTGTTTTAAACTTTGTAATTGACTCATTGGCTTAATTGTTTTTGCTGTAACCTACGGCAATTCCTTTTAAGGTGGCAGCCGTACAATCTTCGATGGTAACCATGACGTATTCACCTATTTTGAAGGATTCTTTTGGAAAGACTACCACTGCGTTCTGGGTGTTTCTCCCCATAAAAAAGTCTGCTGATTTTTTAGAATCTCCTTCAATGAGTACTTCTTCAGTTTTACCAATGTGCTTTTTCATTTCCAATAAACTGTGCTTTTGCTGTATATGGATAATTTCAGTGAGTCTGCGCTTTTTGATTTCTAGTGGAATGTCATCTTCAAATTTTCGTGCTGCCATAGTTCCAGGGCGCTCTGAATAAGCAAACATGAATCCAAAGGCGTATTGTGCAATTTCCATTAGCGAAAGGGTATCCTGATGGTCTTGTTCAGTCTCTGTTGGAAAGCCTGCAATCATATCTTGCGATATAGCGCAATCTGGAATGATGTTTTTAATTTGTTCAACAAGGGTGATGTATTCAGCTCGAGTGTGAAGGCGATTCATTTTCTTTAAAATTCGATCTGAGCCACTTTGGACCGGCAGATGAATATAATTGCAAATATTTTCGTACCTGGCCATGGTGTGAATAACGTCAAGTGTCATGTCTTGAGGATTCGAGGTTGAAAATCGAATTCTCATTTTTGGCTGAGCGAGAGCTACTTTTTCTAGTAAGTCTGAAAAACGAAGTGCTGTGGCTTTTTGAAAATCGCTGGCTTTTTCGAAGTCTTTTTTCAATCCTCCACCATACCACAAATAACTATCTACATTTTGTCCAAGTAGTGTAACTTCTTTAAAACCTTTATGCCAAAGTTCATTGATTTCTTCTACGATGGATTGGGGATCTCTACTTCGCTCTCTACCTCTGGTAAACGGAACTACACAAAAGGTACACATATTGTCACACCCACGTGTTATTGAAACGAAAGCGGTAACTCCATTTGAATTCAAACGCACTGGAGCAATGTCTCCGTAAGTCTCTTCCTTAGAAAGTATGACATTGACGGCGTCTCTTCCTTCTTCCACCTCTGCAATAAGATTTGGCAGGTCTTTATAAGCGTCAGGTCCCACAACCATATCTACTATCTTTTCTTCTTCTAAGAACTTGTGTTTCAGTCGTTCGGCCATACAACCTAAGACACCGACTTTAAGATTGGGATTATTCCGTTTTAGACTGTTGAATTTATCTAAGCGGTTTCGCACGGTTTGTTCTGCTTTTTCTCGGATTGAACAGGTATTAACTAGAATTAAATCAGCCTGTTCAATTGTTGTTGTGGTTTGAAACCCTTCTTTTGATAAAATAGATGCGACAATTTCACTATCGGAGAAATTCATTTGACAACCGTAACTTTCGATAAACATTTTTTTCGTCTTAGAGTCAGCCTCATCGGTTTGTAGTTCCAAAACCTCTCCGTTGTATTGATTGGGATTTTTATTTTCTTCTTGTAGCATTTATCTTAAAAATTGAGTTTTGCTGTATAGTTTATGTTTAGAAAAAGTATTTGCTATAGCTGGGCAAAGGTAAGAAATAATCTAAAAAAATGACATTTTGTCAGTCTAACTTTGGTAATTTTTCTTTCGTCTTGTAATGCTTTCAAGATAGAGTAGGTGAGAAAAAAGTCCTAGTTCTAAATTTTAAAGAAAATGCTTCAATTGCTCATTGGGTAGCTGCTATTTTGCACTTCTTTGGCCTTGATTTACAATCACTTAAATCATTGATAGTCAATATTTTGATGAATTTTTAACGTTTTTCTTACCTTATTAATTGCTGATGTTAGCTCAAAATGTTCCTATTTTTGTTTTCATTAAAAGAATTCTATGGCTTCAAACTTGGTGATTGTGGAGTCGCCTGCAAAGGCGAAAACGATTGAGAAAATTCTCGGAAAAGATTTTAAGGTGGAGTCGAGCTATGGTCATATTGCGGACCTCCCAGAGAATGAAATGGGTATTGACATAGCGCAAAACTTTCAGGTAAAATATACGGTAAGCGATCGCAGTAAGCCTCAGGTAGCTAAACTAAAATCCCTTTCGAATAAAGCGGATATTATTTGGTTGGCAAGTGATGAAGATCGAGAGGGTGAGGCCATTTCTTGGCACCTTATGGAAACATTGGAACTGGATGCTTCAAAAACAAAGCGAATTGTCTTTAATTCCATTACGAAAACAGCCATCGAAAAAGCGATACAAAACCCGCGATCAATCAATATTGACTTGGTCAACGCACAACAGGCTAGAAGAGTACTTGATCGTATTGTGGGGTATGAACTCTCTCCGGTACTTTGGAAAAAAATAAAGCCAGGGTTATCTGCTGGACGAGTGCAATCTGTCGCTGTGCGATTGATAGTTGAGCGGGAGCGTGAAATACAAGACTTTAAAACCGAGGTGAGCTTTCGCTTAAAGGCGATTTTCAGCACAGATAAAGGTCAATCTTTTGAAGCAAAACTCGGTAAGACTTTTAAAACAGCCCAGGAGTCTGCAGCCTTTTTAAACGATTTGTCTTCAGCACAATTTACAATAGATACTTTAGAAAAAAAGCCAGCTAAACGCGCCCCTTCGGCTCCTTTCACGACCTCTACTTTGCAGCAAGAAGCTTCGAGAAAACTTTATTTCCCTGTTCGAAAAACTATGCAGGTGGCACAAAGGCTCTACGAAGCAGGTTTAATTACCTACATGAGAACCGACAGTGTAAACTTGTCTTCAGAGGCAATTCAAGCTGCTGAAAAAGCAATTACGTATCAATTTGGTGCTAACTATGCAAAACAACGTCAGTTCAGATCAAAAAGTAAGGGCGCACAAGAGGCACACGAGGCAATAAGGCCTACAAATTTTGAATTGACCTCAATAGCCAAAGACAGAGATCAAGATCGCTTATACGAGCTCATTTACAAAAGAGCACTCGCCTCGCAAATGAGTGATGCACAATTAGAACGCACAAAGGTTAAAATTAAGAATACGGCTAATGATGAATATTTTACCGCTAATGGGGAGATTATCACTTTTGACGGATTTTTAAAAGTATACCTTGAAAGTGTCGATGATGAAGACCTTAAAGAAGATAGCGCTATATTACCTCCGCTTCAGAAAGAACAGTTGCTTCAATATAAGCGCATCACTGCTACTGAACGTTTTAGTAGACCCCCTTACAGGTATTCGGAAGCGAGCTTGGTTAAAAAATTAGAAGAGTTGGGTATTGGTAGACCTTCAACTTATGCTGCCACCATTTCTAGAATTATCGACAAAAAATATGTCGAAAAAGGGAGTGTTGAAGGAAAAGAAAGAGCCTATACGCAATTGGTTTTAAAAGAGGGTGTTGTCAATAGCAATGAACTCAAAGAAAACACGGGTTCTGACAAAGGTAAATTGGTGCCTACGGATATAGGTTTTGTGGTTAACGATTTTTTGGTGGACCATTTTGAACGTATCCTAGATTATAATTTTACGGCAAAGGTTGAAGAAGATTTTGATGAAATTGCCGCAGGTTCTAAAGACTGGCAGCAATTGATGAAATCATTCTATGAGGATTTTCATCCGGATGTAGAAAAGGTTGCTGCTAATGCAGACCGTGCAAGTGGAGAGCGATATTTAGGTGAAGACCCTAAATCTGGACGACAAGTTATTGTGCGCCTAGGCCGTTACGGAGCAATGGCACAAATCGGGAGTCCAGATGATGAACAAACCCCAGTGTATGCTAGTTTACTACCACACCAATCTATTACAAACATAAGTTTCGAAGAGGCACTTGATTTGTTCAAACTTCCACGTAAACTTGGGGTTTATAAAGGAGAGGAAGTAGAAGCAAATGTAGGTCGATTTGGACCTTATGTGCGCTATGGCAAAAAGTTTGTTTCACTCATGGCATCAGATGACGTTTTTAGTGTTGATTTGGACCGAGCTTCTGAGCTTATCGAAGAAAAAGAACGCGCTGATGCGCCTATATTCTCTTTTGAAGGCATGGATGTGACCAAAGGTAAAGGACGATTTGGTCCCTTTATCAAATGGAATGGATTATTTATCAATGTCAATAAGAAATACGATTTTGATCATTTGAGTGAGAGTGACATTGTTGCGCTCATTGAAGATAAAAAGAAAAAAGAAGCTGAAAAAGTAGTTTGTAATTGGCCAGAGGAGAATATTCGAATTGAAAAAGCACGTTGGGGAAGGCACAATATCATACACAAAAAAATAAAGGTAGAATTGCTTAAAGATGTTGACCCTACTGCCTTGAGTATCGAAGAGGTCAAAACCCTTATCGAATCAAAAAAACCTAAAAAAACAACTCGTAAAAAAAAGACATCCACCAAAGCTAAAAAGAAATGAGCAGCGTCATTAATGAAGATATTCTAATACCTGTTGTAGATAAAGTTCTGGCGGCAACAGAATTGCTCAATGTACAATGTGTTGGTCATCACTTGGATAAACACAGCTCCCAATTTGGAATACCTGAATTAGAGGGTCGCTCGGTTGCTGTTTTCGGGGTATTAGATCGTCGAACTTCTGAAGGCAAGATTCCCTACGAGCTCGATACGGATGCCATGCGAATGGAGTTATACAAATTGATGTTTGGCAATTGGAATCTCAACATTGTTGATTTGGGTGATGTTCCCGCAGGTAATACTAAAGAAGATACAGAGTACGCCGTTAAAAATATCGTTGAAGAACTATTAGAACTCAACATCGTGCCTCTTGTCCTTGGTGCTACTCAAGATATAAGTTATGCAACTTATAGGGCTTTTGATCAGAAAAAGGTCATGGTGCATATGGGACTAATCGATAGCAAGTTTGACTTTGGAGTTGGAGATGAACTCATAAGCGACCTCTCTTATATGAGTCGAATAATAACCAAACCACCTAATAACTTAAGACAGCTTACCCAGCTGGGGTATCAAAGTTATTTTGTCGCTCAAGAGGTTTTAGACCTCTCTGAACAAATGAATTTTGAAACCTACCGATTAGGAGAGGTTACTAAGGATATACGAAGTTTAGAACCCATTCTCAGGGGATTGGATTTAGTGAGTATGGACATGCAGGCAATTAAGGCCTCGGAGGTTGGAGTCTATGAGCATTTTTCACCTAATGGTTTCGATGGAAGAGAAATCTGTGCCTTGGCCAGATACAGCGCTATGGGAGACAGTCTATCTCTTTTTGGAATTTACAATATCCCCAATGGAGAGATGAGTTTTGCTCTTTTGGCACAAATCGTGTGGTATTTCTTTGAAGGCTTAAATTTGAGGTATTCTGAACGTCCTACTTTGAACGATGATAATTATGTGAAATATACCGTGACTACTGATATAGATGCATTGACTTTTTACAAAAGCTTGGTCACAAATCGCTGGTGGTTGCAAGTACAGCCAAGCACATTGGATTTACCGAATATGGACGATAGGTACCCCTTTGTGATTGCTTGTGATCAAGAAGATTATCAAATGGCCTGCGCCAATGAATTACCACATCGGTATATTTTAGCGCAAAGGCGATCACAGATTTAACAGTATTAAATCGATGAACGGCACAATATTATGGATAAAAAGCAGTTTAAAATAAAAAACAATTTCAACAAAAGTATTATGAGAAAAGTTTATTCTATTCTTGCAATCGCCTTATTTGGCATATCATTACACTCCTGTAATATCTTGGGAGACCCCACAGGACGCAATGGAGAGCTTACTGGAGTTCAATCAAACGGTAAGTGGCGATCAGAAACACCCTTGGGCATGGTTTTGGTTCCAAGAGGTACCTTCACTATAGGTAAAACAGAGGAAGACATTGCTGACTTACAAAATGCTCCAGCACGAACGGTTTCTGTTCGGTCTTTTTATATGGATGAAACGGAAATTACAAATTCTGAATACCGTCAATTTGTGAATTGGGTAAAAGATTCTGTTGTTCGTTCTAAGCTCGCTATTTTCATTGATGAAATGGGCCTTGCAGAAGATGGAGATGATAGAGGTATCGGTCGATATGCTTTTATGGATGCAGATACCACAGATATGAGTGAGTACGAAAAATACATGTACAACAATTACTACGGTTTTGGAGATGACTTATACGAAGGCCGCCGGTTAAACTGGAAAGTAGATATCGAATGGGATACTCGAAATTATATAGATCAATACTACGCTGAAGTTATGGATTCTATGTACCTTCCTCCTTCAGAGAGCTTCAATGGAGAACGGGCTATTGATATTGAAAAATTACAATACAAGTACGTCTCACTTGATGTTGCCGAGGCTGCACGAAACAAAGGACGAAACCGTTCGGATTACGTCAAAAGTGAAGTGCTTAAAATTTATCCGGATACTACAGTATGGATTAGAGACTTTGATTACTCCTATAATGAACCTATGCACAATGATTACTTTTGGCATGATGCTTACGGAGATTACCCTGTGGTTGGAATCAATTGGGAACAGGCCAAAGCCTTTTGTAACTGGAGAACAAAATTTAAAAATGACTTTTTAAAACGCAATAAAGAACAGCGCATCAATCAGTTTAGACTACCAACAGAGGCTGAATGGGAATACGCTGCAAGAGGAGGTTTAGAAGGAGCTTCCTATCCATGGGGAGGGCCTTACCTCATTGATGAAGGAGGAGAGTTTAAAGCTAACTTTAAACCACAACGTGGAGATTATGCAGTTGATGGTGCCTTATACACTGTTGAGGCAAAGAGTTATGATCCTAACGATTATGGCTTATACAATATGGCTGGAAATGTTGCGGAGTGGACGAATTCGTCTTATGACCCCAATTCTTATGAGATGATGTCCTCGATGAACCCTGATGCCTTAGATAAAGACAACGTTAAAAAAGTAACAAGAGGAGGTTCATGGAAAGACGTCGCTTACTTCTTGCAAGTCAGTACTCGTGATTATGAATACAGAGATTCTGCCAGAAGTTATATCGGTTTTAGAACCGTACAAGATTATATGGGGAATGAATCTTTTATTGAGAAGAAAATAAAATACATCAATTAATACATACTAAAGATTATTTTTTATCGTTTAAGTGTTAGAAAACATAGATTAACTGAATTTAATCCTTCAAAAAAAATTTAAAATGGCAAAAACTAACTCATCAAAAAGATTAATGAATATGGCCTACGGCCTGGGGGCATCAATAGTAATTATTGGTGCTTTATTTAAAATTACACACTGGGAAATAGCTGGTGTGATTAATGGTAACCAATTATTGGCTATTGGTCTTATTACAGAGGCATTTATTTTCGCACTTTCAGCTTTTGAAACACCAGAAAAAGAATACGACTGGTCCTTGGCGTATCCAGAATTAAATCAAATTGGAGGTGATGCTAAAAGTCGCACTGCTCAAGGTGTATTGGCTCAAAAAATTGATCAATTAATGAATGAGGCTCAAATAGATGTTGCACTCATGAATAAGCTGGGTGAAGCGATTAAAAGCTTTGAAGGGGCTGCTAAAGGTATTGCCCCGACTACAGACGCTATCGATCACACTCAGAAATACAATCAAGAAATTTCTCACGCTGCTGTTCAGATGCAAGCCCTTAATGACTTGTACAAAGCACAATTAGATCACGCAAATATGCAGACTACAATGAATCGCGAAATGATTGAAAATGGCGCTGAACTCAAAAAGCAAATGGAATCATTAGTGGCAAATATGGAGCAATTAAATGCTGTATATGGTGGAATGCTAACTGCGATTAAGAAATAATTAAAGCGACCTAGAGATATGGCATCAGGAAAACAAACCCCACGTCAGAAGATGATAAACCTAATGTATTTGGTTTTCATCTCTATGCTGGCTTTAAATATGAGTAAAGAGGTACTTGCCGCTTTTGGTCTTATGAACGAAAAGATGGAAGTATCTAATGTCAAAATGACTGAAAATAACATAGCATATTTCAGTGGATTAGAAACTAAAGCATCTGAAAATCCAGAAAAATTTGGACCGCTTTTAAGCAATGCAAAAGTTATTAAACAGCTTTCTGAATCGTATGATGCATACTTGGAAAACTTAAAGCAAGGGATGCAAGGCACAGTTGATGACCCAAAAGATTACCAAGTGATGGACAAGTCAGACTTTTTAGATCAACTCTTTTTTCAAGGAGATGATTTAAGAGAAGAAGGACAGGCATTCTTAGACAATTTAGAAAACTACAGAAAAGGACTTTTAGAAGTACTTCCAGAATCAATGAGTGATCTCAAAGCCTCTGTCAGTACGAAGTTTGAAACAGGAGATAGTGATGGAAAAGTTACCGACCGCGAAGGAAACAAAGTAGATTGGATGAAATACCATTATGAAGGCTTTCCGCTTATTGCGTCGTTGACAAAAATCACTTCTATTCAAGCCGATGTTAAGACCACTGAGCAGGATGTTTTAAAAACCCTACTCGAAGGACAATTGACTTCTGAAATTTCAATGTCAAATTATACCACGCTTTTAGAGCAGGAAAAATCAGCCTTTTATTCAGGAGAATCTTTTAGTGGAAATATCGTTTTAGGTAGAAAAGACGCTTCTACACGACCAAATCGTGTTGAATTGAAGCTCGATGGAAGAAACTTGAGCGAGGGAACAGACTATAGTATTGAAGATGGTAGAGTAAAATTGAATGTAAGTGCAGGTAGTCCTGGAGATCATAAAATTGAAGGAAGTTTAATCTTCCTACAAGACGGTGAAGAAACTATTGTACCTGTAAGCTCAACTTTTGCCACTATTTCTAAGCCAAACGCAGCTGTTATTTCTGCTGACAAAATGAATGTTGTTTATAGAGGTGTTGATAATCCTATGACTATTTCAATACCTGGTATTGCTGATAATAATGTAAATGCCTCGGCTCCTGGACTTACAGCCGCCGGAGGATCAAAGTATATCATGAAACCTAGACAAGGAAGAACAGTGAAAATTGTAGCCTCAGGTAAGTTGCCTGACGGACAGCCAATTTCAACGACTTCTGAATTTAGAATAAAAGATATTCCAAGACCTACTGGAACCGTAAGAGGAGAGACGGGAAGTTTAAAGATGTCTAGAAAGAATTTAGAAATCTCAACTATTGGCGCTACCTTAGAGGACTTTGATTTTGATTTAGACATAAGAGTTTCAGAATTTAAATTAAAGATACCTGGACAGCCTACTGTAGCTGTTAACGGTAATAAATTAGATGCTAGAGCAAAATCAGCACTGAAAAGAGCGAAAAGAGGAGAAGATGTGCAGATTTTTGATATCAAAGCTAAAATCACGAATAATGCCTCGTACAACTTGAAAAAAGTGTCACCGGTATTTGTTCAATTAACGAATTAATAGACCATGAGTTTAAAGAGAATAGTACTTACAATGCTCGGAGTTTTCGGAATACTCTATTTCGCTAACGCGCAGTCGAATATTCTAAATGCGAAAACTCCAGATCAGATTAACGCCAATATTTATGGGGCTGAAGAAGAAGACAAACCATTGGCATATGGTTACGTAAATCAAAGAGATATACTGTGGTCAACTACAATTTGGGAGACTATCGACCTCAATCAACGCATGAACTTCCCACTTTACTATCCTATCGATACTATTGGAACAGATAGACAGTCTCTTTATCATGCACTTATGAAAGAGATTAAGTCAGGAGATCTTACGGAGGTTTATACAGATTCTTACTTTACTGAAAAACGAAATTTTCAAGACTTAGAGGCTACACTTTCAAAGGTTGATACTACTGATTTGGGATATGAACAGCTCAATGCTGGAGAAACGCTATCTGCTGAATTTGTCAACCGTAGAGATATTTCAGGAGCTGATGTTATTGAATACCGCATTAAAGGTATGTGGTATTTCGACAAGCGAATAGGAGAATTGAGATATCGTTTATTGGGAATTGCACCAGTTGCACCTGATGTTAATTTTATCGATGACGAATCTATAGATCCTATGGAGAATAAAGTAGAATTATTTTGGGTATGGTACCCAGCAGCGCGTGAGATTCTTCATAAAGTGAAAGTCTTTAATGGGAATAATTCCTCTCAACGAATATCTTTTGACATGTTGCTCAACTCGAGACGATTTGCTGGGATGATTTACAGAGAAGAAAACGTTCAAGGCGATAGAAACGTAAGTGAGTATATTACTGATAATGCGATGCTCCAACTTCTTGAAGCAAGAAGAATAAAAGAGAAGATTCGAGATAAGGAACAAGATATGTGGGCCTATTAACAGAATGATTGATTATGTTATAGTAGGTTCAGGTTTGGCGGGAATTTGTTTCGCCGAAACCGCAACCCAAAATGAGAAGCGTTTTGTGATGATTTCAGATCATTCCCAAAACGCTTCTTTGGTTGCTGCAGGTATATATAACCCTTTGGTTCTTAAAAGATTTACTATGGCATGGCAGGCTGAACGACAACTGGATCTCGCTATGCGTTTTTACTATAGAATGCAAGAGCGTTTAGGTGTTCAATTTGATCACAAATTACCTGTAGCCCGAATTTTAAGTTCTGTAGAAGAACAAAATAATTGGTTTGTGACATTGGATAAACCTGCTTTTGGCAGATTTATGTCAGCGGACTTGCTATCTAATACCAATTCTTTTGTCAAAGCACCACATCAGCTCGGAGAAGTTAAAGAAACAGGGCGAATAGACACCGTAAAAATGCGTGAATGCCTGCTGGAAGAGCTCATTAAAAAACAGCAGTTTTTAGACGAATCTTTTGATTATAGCGCTCTAGAAGTAAAGGCAGATTACATTGTATATAAAGACATTAAGGCTAGGAATATCATTTTTGCCGAAGGCTATGGCCTCAAACAAAACCCCTGGTTTAATTACTTGCCTTTGGTAGGAACTAAGGGAGAATACCTCAGTATTTATGCGCCTGAACTAAAAGAAGAAAAAGCGTTAAAATCGGCCTGTTTTCTCATCCCTCTTGGCGGAGGATATTATAAAGTAGGAGCAACCTACAAATGGAAAGACAAAACGAGTAAAACCACAATTGAAGCTAGAGAAGAACTGATTCAAAAACTGCAAAAATTTATCAGCGTTGATTTTGAAGTGGTCGATCAGATCGCCGGAATTCGTCCTACAGTTACCGATAGACGACCTTTGGTGGGAAGGCATCCAGATTTTCGATTCAAGCAACTCTTTGTGCTCAACGGATTCGGGTCAAGAGGGGTGCTTATCGGTCCTTATGCTGCAGAAGCTTTATTTACTCAGATTGAAAAACACCACCCCTTAGATGCCCAAATGGATATCAGTCGCTTTGCGGTCCACTGGCCTTCGCATCAAATGAAATGAACATATTGATCCAAATGTTTCTAGAGAGTCGATTCAAGATTGGCATCAAAAGAACGAGAGCGCCTATAATGGCAAAGAAACTTTGAAGCAATTCGTGTTTAAATACCATTTTTGAAATTAGAAATACTGCTATCGAAAGCGCTACTCCTAGCGCATAACTCACGTACATCGCTCCATAAAAAAATGAGGGTTCCATTTTGTATTTTGTTCCACAAACGCTGCACTGCCGGTGCATTTTAAAAAGCTTGCCGAAATAGGGATTTCTTTTTACATACATGGATTCACTTTGACATTTAGGACAAAGGCCAAATACAATACTATTGATTTTACTTCCTTTTTTAAACATTTTAAAGGCTGTTTTTCACCTTCAAAAATAAGTTGCAATTTTTAGACGGAGCGCAACTTGAATTAGACAGTAAATAATAGCTAATTTTGTCGGCAAGTTTTAGCCCATGCTCAATATTCACAATATATCGGTTTCTTTCTCAGGAGAATATTTATTCGAAGAAGTATCGTATCAATTGAGTCCTGGAGATCGAGTTGGACTGATTGGAAAAAACGGCGCAGGAAAATCGACCATGCTAAAACTGTTAGCTAAAGAATACGAGGTCGATCAAGGAACTATTGCCATCGATAAAAACATTACGTTAGGTTTTTTAAAGCAGGATATTGATTTTGAAAAAGGACGTACAGTAATTGAGGAGGCACAGCAAGCTTTTGCCGAAATTAAAGCGCTAGAAAAACAAATTGAAGAAGTCAATCAGGCGCTGGCAAGTCGAACGGATTACGAGTCGGAGCCCTATCACGAACTCATGGTTGCTGTCGGAGACCTCTCTGATCGTTACGAAATCATTGGAGGTTATTCTTACCAAGGTGAAACTGAGCGGGTATTACAAGGTTTAGGTTTTGTTCGAACGGATTTTGATAAAGACACGGATACCTTTTCTGGAGGATGGCGAATGCGCATTGAATTAGCCAAATTATTACTTCAAAACAATGATGTTTTACTTCTTGATGAGCCTACCAATCACCTTGATATAGAGTCCATTTTATGGTTTGAAAATTTTCTGATACAGTACACAGGAGTAGTGGTAATTGTCTCTCACGATAAGATGTTTTTAGATAATGTGACCAATAGAACGATTGAAATTTCTATGGGTAGAATCTATGATTATCCCAAGCCTTACACTGCCTTTTTAGCCTTGAGAGACGAGATTAGAACTCAGCAGAAAGCGGCTCAAAAGAATCAGGAAAAACAGATTCAACAGACGGAGAAACTCATAGAGAAATTTCGAGCTAAGGCCTCTAAAGCTTCAATGGCTCAATCATTGATTAAAAAGCTTGACAAGATAGAACGAATTGAGGTTGACCAGCAGGAGGCTGCTGCCATGAAACTCGACTTTCCTGTTTCTGTTACACCTGGTAAAGTAGTCTTAGAGTTGACCAATGTTTCTAAGGCATATGGACCCAAGCAGGTTTTACAAAAGGTCAATTTATTAGTAGCCAGATCGAGTAAAATTGCTTTTGTGGGTCAAAATGGTCAGGGCAAAACAACACTGGCCAAAATTATTGCCGAAGAACTGCCGCATCAAGGTGATCTCAAGCGAGGTCACAATGTGCAAATTGGATATTTTGCACAAAACCAAGCAGAGTATCTAGATGGTGAAAAAACGGTTCATGACACCATGTTAGATGCTGCCAATGAGAGCAATCGAAAAAAGGTGCGGGATATTTTAGGTGCTTTTTTGTTTCAAGGCGATGATGTAGAGAAATACGTAAAGGTGTTATCTGGAGGAGAGCGGAATCGTTTGGCGCTGGCCAAATTGTTACTAGAACCCTTCAATGTTTTAATTATGGATGAGCCCACAAACCATCTAGACATACAGTCTAAGGAAGTATTAAAAAAGGCTTTACAACGCTTCGAAGGGACCTTAATCCTGGTCTCTCACGACAGAGATTTTTTGCAGGGTTTAAGTTCTATTGTTTACGAGTTTAGAGATCAAAAAATCAAGGAATTTTTAGGCGATATTGATGATTATCTGTCCATGCGAAAACTCGAGGATTTTAGAGAGGTCGAAAAACAAACGCAGCAACAACAAAAGACGCAAACTACTCCTAATTCATATAAACTTGAAAAGCAAAAAAAGTCACTCAAAAACAAACTGTCCAATCTCGAACAAAAAATAGCGAGCGTTGAAAAAGAAATTGCCGAGATCGATAGTGAACTGGTTTTGAATTATGATCAGACGATTGCTCAAGAAGGTTTTTTCGATCGCTATCAGCAAAAAAAAACTGATTTAGAAGTACTGATGAAAAAGTGGGAATCACTTTCAGAAGCCTTAGAAGGCATTTAACCACAGAAATATGCACTTTAACCACAAAATCTTCGTTTAGTCGATAAAGAAAAGCATATTTATAACATGAAATACGCCATTAACTTCGCTTTTGCCGTTATCGTCATGATGTGGCTTGACTTATTACCAAATGCAACAACTAAATCTGACGTTGAGGTCACTTATAAAAGCGAAATTCCAATTTCTGAATACAACGCCTTGATTGATCTTTTTCAATCTACAGACGGTGAAAATTGGAAACACGGATGGGATTTAAGAGCCCCTGTTTACAGTTGGTATGGCGTAGAAGTTAAGGATGGACATGTGACTGGCCTAAACCTCTTTGACAACGATTTAAAAGGTGAGATTCCCAATACCATATCGAGTTTGAGTAATTTAAAATCACTGAATCTCTCATTTAATCGTCTTGAAGGTGAGCTTCCTTCTTCAATTACTGAGCTCTCAGCTCTTGAAGGTCTTCGTTTAGAAATGAATAATTTCAAAGATGAATTACCAAATTTGATGAATTCTTTTAAAAACTTAAAAGACCAGCCCATTTTAGACATTTCGCTAGAGAAGATTAAATCTCGTTTGAATAGCATTAATTAATATTCTTTTTCACTTCTTTTTTCGTTATTGAGCTTACATACTCCTACTTTTCAAGTAAGATGAGGTACTTTTGCAAAAAAAGCAATTAAACTTTACGAGCTTTTGGAAGTCTTGTAGTTGAAGCGTCAATCATGATAAGAAAAATTATTTCCTCACTATTGGGCGTAGTGCTCCTTGGTGGTAGTTATGCTATTGCATCTAACATTATTTCTGCTAATAAACGAGAACGTCTTCCTGCGCAAAAGGTGGTTAAGTCAGTATTTGTGTTAGAGGCAAAAAATGCAGAGGTTCCCATAAAGGTTTTAGCCAATGGACGTTTGACGGCCAAGCGCAGAGTTCAATTATTTGCAGAAGTTCAAGGAATCTTAAGGCCTGCTGCAAAACTTTATCGCCCTGGTCAAAATTATCGAAAGGGTGATTTGCTTTTGTCGATAGACGACACAGAGTTTAGGGCTTCAGTACAATCTGCCAAAAGTAATTTCATCAATGTACTCACCACGAGTTTGGCTGATATAGAAATTGATTTTCCTCAATATTTTCAAAAATGGATGGACTATCTCAATGCCATTAACATGAATAGACCCTTACCAGAATTACCGGAGTTTAATTCTCCTCAGGAGGCATTTTTTATCAATGGTAGGGGAATTCCTAACGCTTATTACAACGTCTTAAACCTTCAAACTAGACTCGCGAAATACAAAATACGAGCACCATTTACGGGCTCATTGGCCTCTACATCTATTACAGAAGGCAGTTTAGTAAGAGCAGGTCAGAATTTAGGTAGTTATATCGAATCTGGTGTTTATGAACTTGAAGTGGCTGTTCCTAGTGGGTATTCAAGTATCCTAAAGCTCGGTAGAACAGTTGTGCTAGAATTGTTGGAAGGAAGTCAAACCTATCAGGGTAGAGTAACTCGCATTAACCCTTCCATAGATGCAAATACACAAAGTATTTCGGTTTTTGTTGAGGTTAAAAGTGAAGACCTTCGAGAAGGACAATATTTAAGAGCGGTATTGGATGCAGCACCTGCCGAAAATGCGATTGAAATTGACAGGTCTTTATTGGTTGATCAGCGACAAATTTACACTGTTGAAGACACCCTTTTAAAATTGATGGATGTGGAGATCGTTCACCTGACCGATCAAAAGGCAGTAGTTAAAGGAGTAGAAGATGGCACCTTGTTTATTCGCAAGCCTGTTGCAGGCGCATTTACGGATATGTTGGTTAAAATCGTAGAGGAATAAAGTACAGAAAAGCATGAAAAAAATAATTTCTTACTTTATCAAGTACGAAGTTGCTGTAAACGTATTGATTTTGGCTTTCGTCATTTTTGGTATTGTTGGAGCACTATCCTTGAAATCTTCAATATTCCCCCTAAATCAATCGAGAAATGTACTTATAAGCATTGCGTACCCTGGAGCTTCTCCTCAAGAAATTGAAGAGGGAATTGTGCTTAAAATTGAAGACAACCTGAAAGGATTACAGGGTGTTGATCGAGTAACTTCAACCTCTCGTGAAAATAGCGGAACTATTAATGTCGAAATCGAACAAAATCAAGACATTGATTTTATGCTGCTTCAAGTTAAAAATGCAGTAGATCGCGTTCCTACCTTTCCCAGTGGAATGGAACCTTTGGTGGTTTCTAAACTCGAAGTGGTTCGACCGACGATAGGCTTTGCGATTAGTGGTAAAGACATCCCGCTTTCTACCTTGAAACAAATCGGTCGGCAAATCGAAAATGATATTCGGGCGATGGAAGGTATTTCTCAAATAAGCTTTGAGGGCTATCCAGATGAAGAGATAGAAATCGCCCTTGATGAAGATGCCTTATTGGCTTACAACATAAGTTTTACAGAAGTCGCTCAAAAAATTAGAGCTACCAACCTACTGGTAACAGGCGGTCAGGTAAAGACAGATACTGAAGAATACCTCATTCGCGCTAGTAATCGTATTTACTATGCAGATGAATTATCAAAAATAGTGATTAAGGCCCTACCTGATGGTCTTAAACTCAGACTTGAGGATATCGCCAAAGTATCTGATCGCTTTTCAGAAACTCCAGATGGAATCTACTTCAACGATGACTTGGCAATCACTTGTACGATTAAATCCACAAATACAGAGGATTTATTGAGTACAGCTGAAAAAGTGCGTGATTATATAGAGACCTTCAATCAAAAAAACAGTAATGTTCAGCTGACGGTAGTTAATGATTACTCTGTTACTTTGGAACAACGAACAGAACTACTTACTGAAAACGCACTAATTGGAATGGTATTGGTTTTGATTTTCTTGTCTATATTCTTAAATACCCGACTGGCTTTCTGGGTGGCTTTTGGATTGCCTATTTCCTTTTTGGGAATGTTTATGTTAGCCCCTTTTGTGGGAGTGACCATTAATTTTCTCTCTCTATTTGGAATGATTATCGTAGTGGGAATTTTAGTTGACGACGGAATTGTCATCGCTGAAAATATTTATCAGAATTACGAAAAAGGAAAGTCGCCGATAAAGGCCGCCATTGAGGGTACTCTTGAGGTTATTCCTCCTATTGTTTCGGCGATTATTACCACCATATTAGCCTTTGGTATTTTATTATTTCTCGATGGACAAATCAGTGATTTTTTCTCTGAAGTTGCCATAATTGTGATTCTCACCTTATTGGTGTCCCTTGTCGAGGCGCTGATTATTTTACCGGCTCACCTCGCCCATTCAAAAGCACTAAAACCTAAAATAGAACCAAGAACACTGCTAGGTAAGGGTTTTGCTAAAATGCGGCTCATCAACACTTACGGAGATCGCTTAATGATGTGGATGCGAGACAACCTATACAGTCCGGTACTGCGTTTTACCTTAAAGCATTCGTTCTTGACTTTTGCAATATTTTTGGGACTGCTTATTTTGACTATTGGTTCTATTGGTGGAGGTATTATACAAACCTCTTTTTTCCCTAGAATAGCCTCAGATGTCATCGAGGTGACCTTAAAAATGCCCAACGGTACCAACGAGAAAACAACAGACTCAATCATTAGATTAATCGAGGAGAAGGCCTTAATTGTTAACGATGAGTTCAGCGAAAAATACCTCAAAGGACGATCTGACAAATTGTTTTTGAATACCCTGAGACGCAATGGTCCTGGTTCTGCTACAGCAAGTCTACAAATCAATTTATTGCCTGGAGAAAATCGCCCTGATGTCATACGCACCAATTTAGTTTCTTCTCGAATTCGAGAGTTAGTCGGCCCGGTTAATGGAGCGGAAAGTATGGTTTACGGATCAGGTGATAGTTTTGGAGGACCACCGGTGAGTGTATCTCTGTTAGGAAATAATATTGATGAATTAAAGGCAGCTAAAGGCATCTTAAAAAAAGCGATGAATGAGAACTCAGCGCTTAAAGATATTCAAGACAATGACCCAGAAGGCATCAAAGAAATTCAAATGACCTTAAAGGACGACGCCTATCTTTTGGGATTAGATTTAAATTCAGTAATGTCTCAGGTGCGCTCCGGATTCTTTGGGGCACAAGCACTGCGTTTTCAAAGAGGTCAAGATGAAATTCGAGTTTGGGTGCGTTATTTACGCGAGAACCGATCCTCTCTTTTAAACTTAGATGAAATGCGTATACTAACTCCAAACGGTCAACGTGTTCCATTAAAAGAGATTGCTGATTATTCTATTCGAAGAGGTGAGGTGGCGATTAATCATCTCGATGGGCAACGTGAAATTCAGATCAATGCGGATTTAGACAATCCAGATGAGACCACGGCTACAGATATATTGGCCTGGGTGCAAACAGAGATCATGCCTGATATTGTAACGAGATATCCAACTGTTACAGCATCTTATGAAGGACAAAACAGAGAAGCTTCGAAGTTGATAGATTCCCTTCAACTCGTTGGATTTACGGCCTTATTTTTGATCTTTGTGGTGATATCATTTAATTTTAGGAGCTTTTCTCAACCACTTCTTTTGCTGATTATGGTGCCGTTTAGTCTGACTGCGGTAGGATGGGGTCACAAGATTCACGGATTTCCATTAAATATCATTTCCTTATTAGGAATCATTGCGCTGATTGGAATTATGGTAAACGACGGTTTGGTTCTCATTGGAAAATTCAATCAAAATTTACGCTCGGGAATGAAATATGAAAAAGCACTTTACGAGGCGGGTCGAGCTCGTTTTAGAGCTATTTTCCTGACTTCTTTAACTACTATTGCCGGTCTAGCACCTCTTCTTCTCGAAAAGAGTAGACAGGCACAGTTTTTAAAACCTATGGCCGTTTCTATATCTTACGGAATAGGCTTTGCCACAATATTGACTCTACTGATGCTTCCCTTATTTTTATCCTTTGGAAATCAGGTTAAGGTATTTTTCAAGTGGTTGTTTACTGGGGAATGGGTAGAGCGAAGAACTGTTGAACGATCGTATAAAGAAATGCAAAATGAAGAAGTATAGTTTAGTAGTAAGTCTCTTGTGTTACTCGGCTTTTGGATTCGCTCAAGAACTTTTAAATCCAGAAGAAGCAGTTAAAATTGCCCTTGAAAATAATTTTGGGATACAAATTTCTAAAAATTTAGAGTCGCAATCGCAAAACAATGCCTCGATTTTAAATTCCGGATACTTACCGACTTTGAGCACTTCTGCTGCTGCAAATTTGAGTAAAGACAGTCAAGAAGCAACTTTTCAAGACGGTAGAAGTCAGGCTGTAGATGGAGCAGAAACCAAGCGTTACAACGCCTCAGTTAATTTGAATTATACCCTGTTTGACGGTTTGGGTAGAATGTACACTTATAAGGCGCTTAAAGAGCAATATGCACTCTCAAGTTTAGCTGTGAGACAAAGCATAGAACAGACCCTATTGCAATTGTATGCGGCCTATTTTGATGTGGCCCAACTCGACGAGCGAGTTCGAATCTTTGAAAAGACCTTAGCTAATTCTAAAATGCGATTGAAACGTGCTCAAAAGCGCTTTGAATTTGGGAGTACTTCTCGATTAGAAGTTTTAAATGCCAAAGTTGATGCAAATACGGATAGCATTAATTTATTGCAACAAATACAGTCACTCTCTAATGCTAAACGCAATTTAAATTTGATTTTGGCCAGAGATTTAGAAGAAGATTTTAGCAGTAATCCCAATGTTCGTTTTGTCTCGGATTCTGTGCTTAGTGTTCACCGCTTTACCTATGCGTCTAATAATGTTCGCTTACTTCAGGCCGAACGCAATCAGGAGATTTCTGTATTGCAATTAAAGGCGCAAAAATCAAATCTATTACCACAATTAAATTTGACTGGAGCCTATGGTTATAGTGAGGGTGTTTTCCCTGCCACTAATTTCTTGGCGTCTAGCAATTCAAGAGGTGTTTCTGCTGGTTTGAGTTTGAATTGGAATATTTTTTCTGGAGGAAGGCAGCAAGTTGCCATTCGCAATGCCAAATTGGCTAAAGAAAGTCAAGAATTACAAGAGCTGCAAATACAACAAGAAGTCGAAAGAGATCTTAGAAATGCAGAAGGGAATTATCGTAATGCCAGAATGACCTATGAATTGCAAATTGACAATGTAATCACGGCTGAAGACAATTACAACAGATCTCAAAAACGATTTGAATTGGGTCAAATCACCTCTATAGAACTCCGACAAGCCCAACTCAATACACTAGCTACAGAACTCAGTCGTATTCAAGCAAAGTTCACAGCTAAGCTCGCTGAATTAGAGTATTTACAGCATTGTGGAGCCCTGTTAAATGTCGCCTTTTAAGATGATAGAACATTTTTTTCAATGTCCTTATTGCTGGCAAAATATATCGATGTTGCTCGATGAGAGTACTTCGGAGCAAGAATACATTGAAGATTGTGAAGTTTGTTGCCGTCCTATACGACTTTCTTTTACCTTTGACGTAGGTGAATTGACTCGGTTCGAGGCTTTCCATCTTGACGATTACTAACTGATGTATTTATGCAAATAGAACTTATCAAGAATCGATCTGATATCGGTGCAGGTACTCGTGGCTCAGATATGGGAATTGACGCCATTGAAATTGCTGCAATTAACAATCACAATCCATTTTTTACGCGCTATCCTTATGTGGATGTCAAAACGCATAATGAAACGATTTACAACAAAAGTGAATTTGAGGTGGCCCGCCGTATTAATTTTGTAAATGAACAATGTGAACGCGTAAGTGAGGCGGTAAAAAACAGTTTAATGGCAAAGCACTTTCCCATTGTGCTCTCTGGAGACCATTCTTCGGCTCTAGGCACGCTAAGTGGTATCTCAGCTGCTTTTCCAGACAAGACTATTGGGGCTATTTGGATTGATGCCCATGCTGATTTACATACGCCATACACCTCTCCATCAGGAAATGTTCACGGAATGCCCATGGCAGCCGCTTTGGGAGAAGATAATTTAGATTCAAGAGTGAATGCCGTTTCTGAAGAACTATCTGCCTTGTGGACCAAAATGAAAAACATCGGAAAAAAAGGAGCTAAGCTCAAAGCTGAGCATTTGGTGTATTTTGGGTTAAGAGATACCGAAGTGCAAGAAGACGAAATCATTGATCGCTTGGATATCAGAGAATACCCTATTCATGAGTTGCGCTATAGAAGTTTTGAGACCTGTATGAGCGAGGCTAAGGAACGCTTAAAAGACTGCGATTACATCTATATTTCGTTTGATGTTGATTCTATGGATTGTGATTTGATTTCTACAGGAACAGGTACTCCTGTGTCAAAGGGATTTGATGTGGATGAAATTCTGCACATCATAAAAAGTTTTTTTGATACGCAAAAAGTGGTTTGTTTTGAGATATGTGAAGTAAATCCTTTATTGGACACAAGAGGCAATCGCATGGCAGAAACAGCCTTTGAAGTGCTTGAAAAAATTACGGATTACAAAGAAAATCTCAATAAAGCTTAAACTTTTACTAATATTTATTTGAAAAACAACTTTTTTGTGTATTTTGCTTAAAATTGTTTAATGAAATTTAAAAAAGGATGAACATTAACAAAATCATTTCCCAAGTTGAAGATTACGAAAAACTCACGATGAGCCACATGAGCACTAGTGATCGCGTGAAGTATTCAAGAGTGGGTAAGGCATTAGTTCTTTCGATTAATGATATTTATAAAGAGAGTAAAGACACTGAGCTCATGAATTTAATGAAGCGAGTTACAGTGAAAAAACAAAAAATTGAAAAGCGTATAAAAGCTGTTCCTGAAGTGTAGATGAATAAAAATGAGGCTCAAATTGCTGTGGTTGGTGCGGGTATGAGCGGACTAATTGCCGCTCTTGAACTCGAGAGACTCGGATATTCGCCTCATCTCATTGAAGCTTCAGACCAAATAGGAGGTCGTCTCAAAACAGTTGTTGAAAATGACATTTGCTACGATCAGGGTTTTCAGGTATTGTTAACAGCTTATCCGGAGGTAAAGAGATACCTAGATATCGAAGCTCTAGATCTGATGTCATTCAGACCTGGAGCTTTGTTGTTTGAAGACAGTACCCGTCCTATTCAAATTGGAGATATTAACAGAGACTTTAAGTTTTTATGGTCTACACTGCTCACCTCAGTTGCTACTTTAAAAGATAAACGAACTCTGCGAAAAGAACAATTACGTCTTAAAGAAGAGAATGAAGACACCATTTTTGATCGTACTGCACACACCACTACCCGTGTTTACTTGAGAGAAAAAGGCTATTCGGCGCGATTTCGAAATGCGTTTTTTATGCCCTTTTACGCAGGAATTTACTTGGAACCCGATTTGATTACGAGTTGTAAATTATTCGAGTTCGTCTTTAAAATGTTTGCTGAAGGAGATGCGGCTGTTCCTCGTAAGGGAATTGCTGAAATTCCTAGGCAAATTGCCTCACGATTTGAACACACATCTATTCGCTTCAATAAGAGAGTCAGTCGAATTGTTGAAGATTCCAAGACCAATAGTACAGTTTTGTTTATCAATGGTAAAAAGGAGCGTTTCGATGCGGTTATTTATACCGCTGCACCAGAACAAGTCGATTTAAAATGGAATTCGTGTTGGAATTTTTATTTTGAGCTCGAAGAGGTAAAGAAAAAGTTTAATGACATTATTTCACTTGTGGCAAGTAGAGACTCGCTGATTAACAATTTTTACATCCTTCCACAAAAAACAGTTAAGGGCAAGTTTATTTTGTCGGTAACGGTATTGGGAAACCCTAAAGATCAAGAACAATTGATCAAAAATTTACAACTTGAGTTTGGTGCCTTATGCGATATCGAATTAGGGGCTTGCCTCAAATCATTTTATATCGAAAATGCGTTGCCCACGTATAAAAAAATGAGATCGTTACCCAGACCTGAACACGTTCAGCCCAATGCCAATAGGGGCATTTTTCACGCTGGTGATTATATGCTTTACCCTTCTTTAAACGCGGCTATGAAATCGGGTCGATTGGCAGCCGAAGCAGCCGATCGCTATCTAGCGCTCTTATAAGCTTTTAACTTTTCGCAGCTTGACGTAATTGGCCTAAGGCTAAGGTGGCCAAAATAACTTGAAATAGCCATATTTGGTTATCTGATTCTTGGCTTTCATTTAGCATCATTGCCGTAATCAATATGGACGCTGCCCAAAATAGGGCCTGATAAATCATTGTTTTTTTCATGTTTTAGCTTTATTGTTTAGGCATCAGGATCTGTGATGCCTAAATAGGTTAATGAACGAGGAACCTGACCTAAAACGCGATCAGATTCATCTTCGATAAAAAAGTATTGTACGCCAGTTTTTTTTCCAAGTGCTACTAATTCGGCAATGGGAATTTGTCCTGTGCCGAGTACCACGCTGTGATTGATATCTTGACTGCCTGATTTATCTCCGACTACCCCGTTTTTCATGTCTTTTAAATGCATGAGTTTAAAGGCTTTGGGATATTGTTTGAGCATTGCCATAGGATCGACACCGCCGTGATGAATCCAAAAGGTATCCATCTCAAAATAAAAATCATCTGCTGACCTTATCATGTAGTCTAAAAGGGATCCACCGCTGGCATGCTCGCCAAATTCATATCCATGAGGATGGTATACTAGGGTGATTTCTTCTTTTTTTAAGAGCCTCCCTGCCTCATTCATGATACTTATGGCCTTATCCGCATCCTCAATAGAAAAGGGTTTTTCATGATCAATCCAAGCCACCATAGCGAATTTCGCACCGTAGAAGTTAGCTCGAGTAACCAAGGCTTCAAGGTTGTTTTGAAGTTCATTTAAATCAGTGCCCGTAGAGACCAAACTCAAACCAAATTCATCTAATAGTGCTTTGAAATCAGTCTCAGATAGTCCATAAGTGTTAGGCCCTCCTTCAACGGTTTGTAGTCCCCAACCTCTGATGTAAGAGAAGGCCTGAGAAACGTCATTAGAAAGCATGTCTCTTAAAGAATAGAGCTGAATTCCGTAATAAGGCGCATAGGCGTTGCTTATGGGCGCTTTTTTGGATTCGTTTTGTTTGTTTTTGTTTTGTTGTTTACAAGAGCTCAGCAGAATACTGCAGGCTACAAAGGCCGAAAGTAATAGTCGATTAATTTTCACTTTTTTAGCTGATTAGATTCATATTTTCATCCCATTCGGCTGCTGTATTTCGAGTACTTTGGTCAATACATTTTGCAAGCCATGCCTGGTCATAGGCAACATTGTGTTGGTCTAGTACTTCTTGAGGTACGCCGTCCCATACATTAGGTTGATTTCCAGAGTAGCCCAGCTCTTCGATTCCCAATTTTGAGGTGTAAAACCCGGTCATAGTCAAATTGCGCAACAAATTGAAAAACTGCACCGAGGCTGGTTGCTGGTGATCGGGAGTATCTGGCTTAGGATAAGCGATACCGTCTAAGATTTCTTTTTGGGCATCTGTATCAGTTGCTGCAAACTCAGTATCGTTTTTGAGATTGCTCTGGCGATTTAGCCAAGCCAATCCTCCTCGCAGTGGCAGTTGAAAATCTGGATAATCTTTGGCCATAAACTCAATGAAATCAGGCACCTCTGCATCAGTGGCAGATTTGTACCCATCAGTACCTGGTAAAATGAGATTACAGACTGTCGCAAGAGTGGTCATTTCGGCTTCTGAAAAGTATTGCTCGGCCATGATTTTTTCGTCATGAGCTGCTTCCTTAGGGGTTCTTCCGTAAGATAACGGATTGGCCATTGGAATCTGAAGACTTTCTGCTTCTGCTGATGGTGCACATGAATGAACGGCTAGGGCAGTTGCTCCAGCACCTAAAACTAGGGTTTGTATGGATTTTCTACGATTCATCATATGTTTTGTCTTTTAATTTCTTGAATGATATAATCTGACATTCTCCATGAGAGTGCCAAAATGGTCCAGGTTGGATTTTTGTCGGCTTGAGATACAAATGGTCCTGCAT
>NZIQ01000050.1 GCA_002691685.1 Flavobacteriaceae bacterium
AAATAAAAAACACATCTGGAAACACTGGTCTGAATTAAAACTCAATATAGGATATGGAAAACAAACTTTTATTACTTCTTGTTATACTAATAGCTTTATCATCCTGCTCAAAAAATGATGAAAATATAATATTACCTGATTCGGAATTTAGCGAATACGAAATTAATGTTATTGATTATTTTAAAGATGTTGCTTTAGGTTTTGAATTTGGGAATGCAAGTAGAATAACGCGAAAATGGAATTCAGAAGTTAATATATCTATTGGAGGAGAAGCAAATGATGAATTAATAAATGAATTAGAAAAAATAAAAACAGAAATCAATGAATTGGCAACAGATGGTTTTAAAATAAATATTGTTAATAATTCTTCTCAATCTAATTATTATATTTTCTTCGGTAGTGGAAGTGATTATGCTCAATTATATCCAGATCAGGCCAATTTGGTTGATTCTAATTGGGGTCTATTTTCAGTTTTTTTTAATAATCAAAATCAATTAATATCAGGACAGATGTATGTCGATATTAATAGAGCTAATCTAGCTGAACAGAAACATCTTTTGCGTGAAGAGTTAACACAATCACTAGGACTAGCTAGAGATTCACAAAAATATCCAGAGAGCATCTTTCAGTCAGCATGGACAACTACAACCGAATATACCTCAATCGACAGTGATTTGATCAGATTATTGTATCACCCTGACATGAGGATTGGCCTCACTGAAGACCAAGTCGATGTCGTTTTAAAGGAGATATTATATAATGAATAAAAGCACCTAACGAAATGGTTATAGTCCTATACATAAAGTTGGTGCATCTTAATATAATCCTAAATACTACTTAAAATTAGCACAAATTACATACCACTTTGCACACCAAATTGCACACCATAAAGTTGATTTCAAACGATATCCTATGACTACAGTAAAAATAAAAAAAAACCCTGATAATCATACGATTAGCAAGGTTTTGGCATTACCAGAAAGGCAGTTCGTCGGGATGACTGGATTCGAACCAGCGACCACACGCACCCCATGCGTGTACGCTACCAGACTGCGCCACATCCCGTTTTTTCGGTGGCCAAAATTAAGAATTTAAAAGATATAACTTATTTTTAAAGCTCAATCTTCTAACATTTAATCTCATGATTTCAAAAAGTATTAAAATTTCAGTAGCCCTTCTTTCTGCAAGCGTCATGTGGTCCTGTTTTTCTAAGAAAGACACTAGCATAGACCTACCCGTTGAAACAGTTGTCGAAGCTGTTGAATACATAAATGGTATTGATATACCATGGGGAATGGCTTTTTTACCTAATGAAGATATGTTGATAACCGAAATCAAAGGAAAAATGTATCGCCATGACGGCAATCAACTACTGGAAATAAGTGGAATGCCAGAGGTATGGATACACGGTCAAGGCGGATTGTTAGACGTTGCTGTTCACCCTAATTTTGAACAAAACAATTGGATTTATTTCACCTTTTCTTCATCACATAAAGAAGGTGAATTAGGTGAAGGCGGAACAACCGAGCTCGTAAGAGCAGAATTAAATGGAACTGAAGTTCAAAATCTCACGTCATTATACAAGGGCAAGCACAATTCAGAAAAACCATTTCACTTCGGATCTCGAATTGTATTTGACGATAAAGGCTATTTATACTTCACTATTGGAGATCGAGGAAATCGAGACGTCAATCCTCAGGATATTCAAAGAGATGGAGGAAAGGTTTACAGGCTCAAAGACGATGGTAGTATCCCAGAAGACAATCCTTTTGTAAACGAAGAAGGTGCAAGAGCTGCAATTTTCAGTTACGGACACCGCAATCTTCAAGGGTTAATTTACCATCCCGTTTACAAAACCATCTGGGAGCATGAGCACGGACCAAAAGGTGGTGACGAGTTGAATGAACTCAAAAAAGGAGTTAATTACGGCTGGCCTGTGATTACTTATGGTATAAATTATAGTGGAACAAGCATAACCGATGAAACCGAAAAGCAAGGTATGGAACAACCCTTATACTACTGGGTTCCTTCTATCGCTCCTTCAGGAATGGCCTATGTAGATTCAGATATTTACCCAGATTGGAAAGGAAATATTTTAATAGGATCCTTGTCTTTTCAATACCTTGAACGATTAGTCATGAAGGATAAAAAAATGGCTAAGCGCGAAAAACTACTCGAAGAAATAGGACGTGTTCGCGATGTAGAACAAGGCCCTGATGGTTACATCTATGTCTCAGTTGAAGGTAAAGGAATTTTAAAGCTCGTTCCTAAGGCTTAGCATTAATCGCTGCCCGAACTGAGCCGTGCTTTTGTAATAAAACAGCAGCCTCTGCCATCGAAATATTGAGTGCGTCAGAAATATAACGATTTCCGCGTTCAACCAGTTTGTTGTTACTCAGTTGCATGTCTACCATTTTATTTCCCTTGATACGACCATACTTAATCATCAGCGAAGTTGAAATCATGTTTAGGACCATTTTCTGAGCGGTACCGCTTTTCATACGTGTACTACCTGTAACGTATTCTGGTCCAACAACAATCTCCATGGGGTACTCACAAGCTTTGGAGAGAGAAGAGTTTACATTATTGGTTATACATGCGGTGAGTAAACCATTTTTTCGAGCCTCCTCTATTCCACCAATTACGTAAGGTGTTGTTCCAGAGGCTGCAATTCCAACTAAAATATCCTCCCGCTGAATTTGATGTGCTTGTAAATCAATCCATGCCTGATTTGGGTTGTCTTCAGCAAATTCCACTGCTTTTCGAATTGCAGAGTCTCCACCAGCGATAATTCCAATGACCCGTTCGTGCGGCATCCCGAATGTGGGGGGTATTTCTGAAGCATCCACTACTCCAAGTCTACCCGAAGTTCCAGCTCCGATATAAAACAAACGCCCCCCCTCTTTAAAACGTTTAAAGGCTTCTTCTACAAACTGTTCTATTTTGGGAATTTCCTTCTGAACAGCTAGGGCTACCTTCTGATCTTCTGCATTAATTTCTTGCAACAATTCAAGGGTAGATTTACTCTCAAGACTGTCATAAAGTGAAGAGGATTCTGTGGTTTTCATACTCAAACTTAATCTTTTAAACTATTTGAACGCCGATTCCTTTAAAAGATTTTAATAAGCCATCACCCGGATATAATTCAGTGACCATAAAATCAATTTCATTAATACTACATGTAGTGTAGCGGTGATTCGAGTGTAATTTTTCACTAATACACAAGAGCGCAACTTTTATAAAGGAACCCAGCAGAGCTTTTTTTAGTTCGACAATTTCATAGTCAAATTCAGTCAATCCAGAATGAGGATCTACATAACCCGTGCCGATAAACCCAAGGTCTACTCGAATATCTTTCATTTGACGAACTACGGCGCTTCCCAAACATATATTAGTTTCTCTCGAAAGGTTTCCTCCCACTACAATAGTTTGGATCTTTGGTTTATTCTGAAGTTCTAAGGCTACTGATAAACTTATAGTAAATACCGTTAAACTCAAATGAGCCGGAATTTGTCTGGCTAGCTCCAGACAAGACGTTCCTCCATCAATAAAAATGACAGCATCATTTTTTAAAAGCGACGTTGCTTTTTGCGCAATAGCTGTTTTTTCGCGCAAGGCATAAATTTTATTTCGAGAAGGGGTAAGCGAAGAAAAAGCCACAGAAATTGCACCCCCGTGTACTTTTTTCAAACTGCCTTGAGCATCTAATTCCTTTATATCTCTTCGGATAGTGTCAACACTAACATCTAAATTAGCAGCTAAATCAGTCATCAATACGCGATTGTGCAATGCCACCTCATTGAGTATGTTTTTAAAACGTTCTTCTTTTAACACGGTATTCTTATTTTCTCACAAATTGCAAAAAACAGCATTTATTATGCATTATTTTTCAAAAATAATGATTAAGAAACATAAAAAACTGCAAAAAGTAGTATTTTTCGGCAAATAATTGCAAACTAACCTATATGACTCATTTCATTGACTCCGCTGCAACCGAAACACGCAAATTTGAAAAAGTTTCAACTTCAATATTCGAAGATTCGAACAAAGCCTCCTACAAAGTAGCAAAAGAAATTGTAGATACTATGCTTCAAAAACAAAGACAAGGCAAAAACTTTGTTCTTGGTTTGGCTACCGGCTCTACTCCTATAAAAGTCTACGAGTATCTCGTGGAATTTCATCAAAAACAGAATGTAAGTTTCTATAATGTCATCACATTTAACCTAGATGAATACTATCCAATGACACCAGAATCGATTCATTCTTACGTTAGGTTTATGAATGAACACCTTTTCGATCATTTAGACATCAAAAAAGAACACATTCATATTCCTGATGGAAGGCTTAAAGGTTCAGAAAACACAAGAGCCTTTTGCGAGGATTACGAGCAAAAAATTGAAGCATTTGGAGGAATTGATTTGCAGATATTAGGTATAGGAAGAACAGGCCATATTGGATTTAATGAACCTGGATCTATAATAAGCAGTAAAACTAGAATGGTTCGTCTTGATCGCGTGACAAAGTTGGATGCCGCAAGTGATTTTTTTGGTTTAGAACACGTGCCCCAACGCGCTATAACTATGGGAGTTGGAACTATAATGGCTGCGAAAAAAGTCACTTTAATGGCCTGGGGAGAAGGCAAGGCAAAAATTATTAAAGAAGCTGTTGAAGGTTCTATTCGAGAAACTATACCTGCAACTTTCTTACAACAGCATCAAAACTGCAATTATGTTTTAGATGAGGCTGCAGCATCTCAATTGACCCGAATTGAAACACCTTGGCTTGTAGGTGATTGTCAATGGAGTGATAAATTAATTAAAAAAGCGTGTATTTGGCTATCTGAGACTACTAATAAGGCGGTCTTAAAATTGACCAACGAAGATTATAACGAATACGGAATGGGTAATCTCATCGCAGAATACGGTTCGTCTGAACAAATCAACCTAAAAGTATTCAACACCCTTCAACGCACTATTACGGGTTGGCCCGGGGGGAAACCAAATGCCGATGACAGCAAGCGACCTGAACGCGCTTCACCATTTCCAAAGACCAGTTTGATTTTTAGTCCTCATCCTGATGATGATGTGATCTCTATGGGTGGAACCTTACTCAGACTTGTCGATCAAGGTCATGAGGTTCATGTTGCCTATCAAACCTCTGGCAATATTGCCGTATTTGACGATGAAGTTATTCGCTTTTTAGATTTCGCAAAAGAAGTACAACCTTCTAAAGAAATGGAGTCAAAAATCGAAACAGTTCGCGCCTTTTTAGCCAGCAAGAAAGCTGGGGAAATCGACAGTCCTGAAATTCAACAATTAAAAGGTATGATTCGAAAAGGTGAAGCCCTTGCAGCTTGTCGTTACTGTGGGGTCAAAGAGGAACATGCACACTTTCAAAACCTGCCTTTCTACGAAACAGGGACCGTTAAGAAAAAACCTTTTAGTCAAGAAGATGTTGATATAACGGTAGAATTATTGCAAAAAGTTCAGCCGCATCAAATTTATGCTGCTGGAGATTTGTCAGATCCTCACGGAACGCACCGAGTCTGTCTTTCTATCATCTTTGAAGCCTTAAAACAATTGAAAGAGGCCAAACCAAAATGGCTTGACGATTGCTACGTTTGGCTGTATCGCGGAGCATGGCAAGAATGGGATATCGCAGACATGGAAATGGCCACACCAATTGGGCCAAGGGATATGACTCGAAAAATTAACGCCATTTTTAAACACCAATCCCAAAAAGACGCTGCAATGTTTCCAGGAAATGATGAGCGCGAATTTTGGCAACGAGCAGAAGATCGAAATAAAGACACTGCACATAAATACAATTTATTAGGTATGGCTGAATATGAAGCTATGGAAGGTTTTGTTCGATACCACTTTTAAGCTTATTTTAAAGGCATGAATTTTCGCAAAAACCCTTCTATTTGGGTACCTCTACTTTACTTTACTCAAGGACTACCCTATGTGCTAGTAGTAAGCGTTTCTGTCATCTTATACAAAAGATTAGGACTCTCTAATGCTGAGATTGGATTGTATACGTCTTGGCTCTATCTACCATGGGTATTAAAACCTCTTTGGAGCCCCATTGTTGATTTGCAGTATCAGAAAAAATCCTGGTATGTCAGTATGCAAATGATCATCGCCGTCTGCTTTATTATTGCTGGATTACTAATTCCTACCCAGTGGTTTCTAGTCAGTACCTTAGCCTGTTTTTGGATGGTTGCTTTTGCATCTGCGACTAATGATATTGCTACTGATGGCTATTACCTTATGGCCTTATCTCAGCGGCAACAATCCTTATTTATTGGTATTCGTTCGCTATTTTACCGATTTGCCATGCTGACAGGACAAGGGGGATTAGTAGTTTTAGCTGGATACTTCGAAATGAAATACGGAGACAATGCCAAAGCATGGTCTTTAACTATGATCATCAGCGGTATTTTAATGGCCGTATTAGCACTTAAAAATTGGTGGTTCACTCCTGCGATTGAAGAGGACAAAAGCAGTTCATCTACAAGTTTTTTAGAGGTTTTTAAGTCTTTTTTTGAAAAGAAACAGATTCTATATGCGATTGCTTTTATTTTAACCTATCGATTGGGTGAATCCCAATTGGTGAAAATGGCATCTCCCTTTATGCTAGATGAAAAAACAGCAGGTGGTCTAGCATTGAGTACGCAAACCATAGGAAGTATATATGGTACATTAGGAATTATTGCCTTATCTACTGGAGGGATTTTAGGAGGGATTGTAATCTCAAAACACGGTTTAAAGCGCTGGATGTTTCCCATGCTAATTAGTTTAAATCTTCCCAATTTGTGTTATCTGCTGCTTTCCTCTTTTCAAATTGACAATTTGTTCTGGATATCGACAACTGTCATTCTTGAACAGTTTGGATACGGTTTTGGTTTTGCAGCATTTCTAATTTACCTGATGTTTCTCGCTGAAGGTCCAACAAAAACTGCACATTACGCTATAGCTACAGGAGTGATGGCATTGGGTATGATGTTACCTGGGATGATATCAGGATATATTCAACAAGTATTAGGGTACGAATTATTCTTTGTTTGGGTGTTGCTCTGCGCGATTCCAGCCTTTCTTATTGCTAGAAAATTGAATTATCCCGAAACTTATGGAAAAAATTCGGCTTAAGACCACTCTATGACGGCACTCAGAATAAAAATAGGTCAGAGCTTCATGCCAGCAGCCTTTATACACGACTCCGAGGATCACATGAGTTATCTCGAAGAACTCATTAGAGATTATCATATAGGAGGTCTTTGTTTTTTTCATTCAAGGCAAAGTGCAGCAGCGAATAAAGCCGACCAAAAATCGAATGAATTTGAACATAAAAATGAGCTCCAACTTTTAAGAGAAAAGATTGAACATTTCCAAAGCATAAGTAAAACTCCACTCTTTATAAGCATTGATGCCGAATGGGGACTGGCCATGCGCGTTCGAAACCTTAAACTGTTTCCTTATGCCACAGCACTAGGCACATTGAACGATTTAAAATACATTGAACAAACAGGGTATCTTTGCGGAAAAGAATGCGCAGAATTGGGAATTCATATAAATTTTGCTCCCGTAGTAGACGTCAATAGCAATCCCAATAATCCAGTTATTGGATTTAGATCATTTGGAAACGACCCAGATCACATAAGTCTTCAAGCCGAAGCTTTCATGAATGGGATGAGAGCAGGGGGAGTCTTACCTTGTTTAAAACATTTTCCAGGCCATGGTGATACGGATTTAGACTCTCATCATCACCTACCAGTAATCCAGAAATCATTAGCTGATTTTGAAGCATCTGATTGGATTCCATACCGAAAATTAATCACTGAAAACACCGAGGCCGTCATGATCGCGCATCTGCTTGCAACATCTATAGACCACCAAAATCCATCTTCACTATCAAAAAAAACCATTGATCTCCTACAAACAAGCTTGGGATTTAAGGGGACCGTCTTCTCTGATGCCCTAAACATGAAAGCTCTGAAAATAAACAATACAAAAACTAATGCACAATTATGTTTTGAAGCCTATGAGGCAGGCTGTGATTTCTTGTGTTTCGCAGAAGACATTCCTGAGGCCATAAACCTCATTTCAAAATGCGACCAAGAGCTTATTAACTCAAGATATCAAAGCGTTCAACGCTTAAAAGAAAAACATTCGGCCTTAAAAAATAAGAAAGAGCTACCCACTTATAATATTGATGATTATCACGCTCAAATCGCCTCAAAGCTCATCACCATAATCGATGGAGAATACAACTGGAAACCAGAATCAAACACCACTTTCAGTTTAAAATATTTCGGTGAGGTTCCCGAATATTTTGAGCGAGAATTGAAAAAAGCACATAAACTTGAAGGTGCTTCTTCTAAAAAGATACTTTGCATTCAACCTCCACAATTAAGACCAGCTGGCAATTTTGGGTTTGACCAAACTGAAATTGAAGACATCAATAAACAAATTCAGCAAAGTCTGCACTGCATCATCATTTTTGGAAATCCTTATTTCATTCAGAAATTAAGAAATATTGAAGATGTTACTGTACTTTGTACCTTTCTTGGGCAAAAAGACTATCAAATCGCTTGTGCAAATCACTTTATTCACCCACAAACATTGGGAAAATTTAATTTTTAACTGTGCCAGATGAATACCTACTCTGCCTTAGGATTAATGTCAGGAACATCCCTTGATGGTTTAGATATAGCCGCTGTTGAATTTACCAACGCAAACAATAACTGGAATTATAGATTAAAGACGACTGAAACAGTCACCTATCCTAAATCACTTTTAACTCGGTTGCAAATCGCTGTCGATCTGTCAGCAGAAGAACACCAAATTTTGGATGTAGATTTTGGTAAATTTATCGGTGAGTGTATCTATAACTTTAAAACTAAACATCAAATCAAGGTGAATTTCGTCTGCAGTCATGGCCATACATCCCACCACAAGCCACATCAAGGAGTCACCAAACAATTGGGAGATGCAGCATCCATTTACAAAATCTGTAAAATACCCGTAATCAACAATTTTAGAGCCTTAGATGTTTCTCTTGGCGGACAAGGAGCACCATTGGTGCCAATTGGAGATCAATTCCTGTTCGCAGAATACGATTTCTGTTTGAATTTAGGAGGAATTAGCAATATTTCATACAAACAGAGAGGTCAGCGAATCGCATTTGACATCGGTATGGCTAATATGCCTTTAAATTACCTCGCAGGTAAATTCCAAAAGGAATATGACAAGGACGGTGAAATTGCCTTTGCAGGTAAAGTAAATACAGATTTATTGGCCTTGTTAAATGAACTTGATTATTACGCCCAAAATCCCCCTAAATCTCTTGGAATAGAATGGTTTCAATCTCATTTTAGACCTGTTTTGGATGCATTTGATTGCAGCCTTGAAGACAAAATGACAACCGTAATTGAGCACAATTCTTACCAAATTTTCAAAGTGATTTCTGAAATTTGTAAAACAAAAACAGGACATAAAGTATTAATTACTGGAGGAGGGATTAAAAATCCTGCCTTTAAATCAAGTCTGACAAAACACCTAGAAAGATGCACAGAGGTGATAATTCCCAATAAGGAATTAGTCGATTATAAGGAAGCTTTAATTTTCGCTTTTATGGGTGTTTTAAGATATAGAAGAGAGCAAAATGTCTTGGCCTCTGTAACAGGAGCAAAGCGGAACTCAAGTTCTGGAGATTTATATGGTTTTAATTCATAAATATCAAAAATGTATACGGTAGGAATCGTTGGAGGGTCAGCAAGTGGAAAAACAACCTTTGTCAAGTCGTTGAGCGATTTGCTGACTAAAGGAAAATTTCAAATTATTTCGCAAGACAATTACTATAAGGATTTGTCGCATTTGACCCGTGAAGAACGAAAAGCCGTAAATTTCGATCATCCAGAAGCTATAGATTTTGATTTGCTCGTTGCTCATATTCAAATGTTAAACTCAGGAGAAACCATTGAGCAACCTACTTATGATTTTAAAATTGAAACAAGAACTGCACAAACCAAACGCATTGAACCCACTCCCCTGTTAATTCTCGAAGGGATTTTACTAATGCAAAATCAAAAATTAAAAGAAAGTGTAGATTTCTGGATTTTTTTAGACACCGATGACGATATTAGATTGATAAGGCGTTTAGAAAGAGACATGACAGAAAGGGGACATCAGTTCGACTTTAGCATTGAACGTTATTTATCTCAAGTAAAGCCGATGTACGAATCCTTTGTTTACCCTCAAAAAAAACAGAGTAATTTAGTCATTTCAACCAATACATTTAATCCAAGTGTAATTAAAGAGATCAGTAAAAATTTGACCTCTAAAATTTGTGAAAATGAATCCTAAACTATCTAAATCTACACTGAAATTAATAACGAATACCTATGTCATCTTTTCCCTAGCTGCCTTTTTGTATTTGTTTTTTATTCACCCCAATTCATTTATACATCAATTACAGTTGAATAAAAACATTGAGAGCTTAGAGCTTGAAAAAAAGTTCCTCGAAGAAGAAATAGCTAAAAACAGAGCGCTTTTGGATACACTCAAATCCAGCAAAGCCAAGGAGGCATTCGCTCGCGAGCAATATTACTTTAAAAAAGATAACGAAGAGGTCTTTATAATTGAATATCAAGACTCTTTAAAATAAGCTTATCCGCTTTATTAACAATTGACTTAATTTTTGCACAGATTTGTTAACAATTAGTACTTTCCCTTTCTTTAAAAACATGCATTAAATTGTATTTTAGCCTAGCATTTAGGTTCATTTTATGGGAAAAATCATTGCGATTGCAAATCAAAAAGGAGGAGTAGGAAAAACAACTACCTCAGTAAATTTAGCAGCCGGCTTAGGAGCACTTGAAAAAAAAGTGTTACTCATTGATGCTGACCCTCAAGCTAACGCCACCTCAGGTCTTGGTATTGACGTAGATCAAATTGACAAAGGAACCTATCAATTACTAGAGCACGAATTAAGTGCTGATAATGTGATTCTTGAAACCAACTCTCCAAATGTCAAAATTATACCTGCGCATATCGACTTAGTAGCTACGGAAATTGAATTAGTCGACAAAGAAGAAAGAGAATTCATGCTCAAAACCGCTCTAAATAAGGTCAAAAAAGAGTACGATTTCATAATTATCGATTGCGCACCTTCTCTTGGTTTATTGACACTTAATGCATTAACTGCTAGTGATTCTGTGATTATACCCATTCAATGTGAGTACTTCGCGCTAGAAGGGCTGGGTAAATTACTTAATACCGTGAAGAGTGTTCAAAAACTTTACAACAAATCGCTTGATATTGAAGGTATGTTACTCACAATGTTTGACTCTAGACTAAGGTTGTCAAATCAGGTAGTTGAAGAAGTCAGAAAGCACTTTACAGAAATGGTTTTTGAAACGATCATTCAACGAAACGTAAAACTGTCTGAAGCTCCTAGTTTTGGAGAGAGTATTATCAGTTACGACCTTAGCAGTAAAGGAGCTGAAAACTATCTAAAACTCGCTCAAGAAATAATAGATAAACAGTAAAAAACAAGTATGCCAAGCAAAAAAACAAAAAAACAAGTTTTGGGAAGAGGCATTTCTGCCTTAATGCAAGAACCTTTTAAAGAAATTAAGTCTGCAAAAGACGAGGGAGCCAAACAAATTATTGGCAGTATTATAGATTTACCCCTTGACGATATATCTGTAAACCCTTACCAACCTCGCTTGCATTTCAATGAAGAAATGCTTGAGGAGTTAGCCACTTCAATCAAAGAATTAGGAATTATACAACCAATCACAGTTCGAAAAACAGATTTAAACGAATTTCAATTGGTTTCAGGTGAACGCAGATTTCGGGCTGCGAAAAAAGCAGGTTTAGAAACTATACCTGCTTATGTTAGACTCGCAAATGACCAAGAGCTATTGGAAATGGCTCTTGTTGAAAATATCCAACGTCAAGAGTTAGACCCTATTGAAATTGCATTATCATACAAGCGACTCATAGACGAAATACAAATTACACAAGAGAAATTAAGTGAACGCGTTGGTAAAAAGCGCTCTACAATCACAAATTACCTTCGCTTATTAAAATTACATCCCAGTGTTCAAAATGCAATGAGAGAAGGTAAATGCAGTATGGGCCACGGTAGAGCTTTAATTTCTATTGAAGACGAAACGTATCAATTGGAGTTATTGAACGAAATCATTGCTAAAGGCCTTTCTGTAAGAGCCGTTGAGGACCGAGTCCGAAGTTTTTTAAATAGAGGTGTAATGCCTGAGACTGACTCTAAAGAAGTCATAAAAATTTTTGGTGCAGACGAATTCATCAAAAATTTTGAAAAAAAAATAGGAAGATCAATTTCAATTAAAGCGCTCAATTCTGGAAGAGGTCAAATCGTTATCCCCTTTCAATCTGAGGAAGACTTTTTAGAAATTAAAAACGAATTGCTTGGTGAATAGAGGATTGCTTTGTCTATTATGGGTACTACTGAGTCATCTTGCCTTTGGTCAAAACAATGACATCCCTGTTCCGACTGAACCTCAAATCGAAAACTCAACCACCAAGAAAGACAGAAAAGAACAAAAAATCCTCAAAAGAGAAAGACGAAGAGCTGCAGCGAGAAATAAAGCGCTCAATCCTCTTGCACCGAGTAAAGCAGCATTTTATTCAGCTATTTTTCCAGGATTAGGACAAATTTATAACAAACGTTATTGGAAAGCACCTTTAGTTTACGGTGCCTTAGGCACTGGCATCTATGCTTATACCTTTAACCAAAAACAATATTTGAGATACCGAAACGCTTTCAAAATTCGCAGACTTGGGTTTACAACGGATGAGTTTTACGATATTAATAAAGATGGTTCAGGCCCAGATATTTCAGATCGAGGTCTTCAAGACGCTCAAAAATCTATTCAGAGTCAACGAGATTTGTCACTACTTATAGCTATAGGGCTCTATGTACTAAACATTATCGATGCCAATGTTGATGCTCATTTAAAACAATACAATATCAGTAATACCCTGAGTATAGATTATCGCCCATTTTTAGAACAAAATGACTTTGGAATCACACAGGTAGGACTGAAGATGAAACTTTCTTTTTAATGAATATCGGACTATTAGGATTTGGAAAAATGGGGCAACTGGTAGAAAAGATTGCCAAGAAACGAGGGCATGCTTGTCCTATAATTATTGACAAAGAAACAGATCCCATCGATTATTCAAAGTTTGAAGTAGCAATTAACTTTAGTACGCCAGAGAGTGCATTTAACTTAATTTCTAACTGCCTTAATAATGGAGTTGCTGTAATCTCAGGCACTACCGGGTGGCTTGACAATTATCCGAAAGTCGTCTCCCTGTGCAACGAGCGAAAAGGAAGTTTTCTCTATGCATCTAATTTTTCTCTCGGAGTAAATCTTTTTTTTGCCCTAAATGAACAATTCTCTCAATTGATTAGCCAAACAAGAGAATACCAACCTGCAATAAAAGAAATCCATCACATACATAAACTGGATGCTCCAAGCGGAACAGCCATAAGCCTAGCTGGACCGATTATTCGAGATTTTGAATTAGAAAATTACAGCAGTACTGCAAAAGAAAAACACCTTCACATCGAATCAGAACGAGTAGGAGAAGTTCCCGGAACTCATATAGTCAGCTACCAAAGTGAGGTCGATTTAATTCGAATTACACACGATGCAAAAAACCGTAACAGTTTTGCTCTAGGTGCGGTTATAGCGGCAGAATGGATTAAAGACAAAAATGGAGTCTTTAGCATGAAAGATGTATTGTCTATTTAAGACACAGCATAGTTTGTTTTATCTTTACAGTTGATTAAAATTATTGATTTATGAATTTATTCCAGTGGTTTGTCTTTTTCGTAGGACTTCAACTTATTCATTTCCTAGCCACTTATAAATTGTATGTTAAAGCTGGTTACCGAGCATGGCAATCAGCTGTTCCTGTATATAATGCAGTTATTTTAATGAAAATAATAAGGCGATCTCCCTACTGGGTTATTTTGCTCTTCGTCCCTATTATTAATCTTATCATGTTTCCAGTAGTTTGGGTGGAATTACTGCGGAATTTTGGTCGAACCAAGCCATACGAAGCCTATGCTGTTGTATTTAGCCTTGGGTTTTATCTCTTTTTGGTAGGACATGACCAACAAAGTAGCTATCAGACTGAGGCCGATTTAAAGAAACAGAAAAAAACATCAGAATGGGTAAGTTCTATTCTTTTTGCAGTGGTCGCCGCGACAATTGTGCACACTTATTTTATGCAACCCTATGCCATTCCAACGGGTTCTCTCGAGCGCACACTACGAATTGGTGATTTTCTATTAGTTTCTAAATTTCATTACGGAGCACGTGTTCCTATGACCACTGTGGCAGCTCCAATGGTACACGACACACTACCAATAGTCAGAACAAGATCTTATCTCAAAAAACCTCAACTCCCCTATTTACGACTACCTGGATTCCAGTCGGTTAAGAAAAATGATATTGTGGTATTTAGTTGGCCTGCAGATACCGTACGCCAATTTTTTGTAGCAGAAAAAGGGGTCAAAAAACCTATTGATAAAAAATCGAATTACGTCAAACGATGTGTAGGCACACCAGGAGATACACTTGAAATCATTGATGGTTTTGTTCATATCAATGGAAAACAATTACAGCTCAGTGATCGTGCTAAACCTATGTACGACTACACTATTTATGCAAGTAAAGGTGTTTCTTCGAGATGGTTAGAAGCCGTGGAAGCAGATGGATATACAAGAACCTATCGCGCCGAACAACTGAATCAATCCCAATACGACGCTATAACCTCTTATCTTCTTGGGATGAGTCAAAATGAAAATGGCTACGAATTGATAACCTCGGCAGAGGGAATACCCTCCTCTGTTCTGCGACAATACAGAATATCGCTTAAAGAAATAACGCCCTTAGAACGAAAAGTCAACTTAACCGATGAAATGTACCAGAAACTCACAGGTCAAGAAGGGACAGATTCTATTGTCAAAAAACTAGAGCCTAAAGGGGCATTAGGATACAATATTTTTCCGCAAACACCTCAAGAGTACCAATGGAACAACGATCAGCTAGGGCCTTTATTTATTCCTAAACGAGGAAGTAGCGTTGCGCTAAACGAAAGAACTTATCCGCTCTACAAAAAAATTATTCGCGAATACGAACACAATACGCTGGGCAAAGAAGGAGATACATTCCTTCTCAATGGTGAAAAAGCAACATCCTACACCTTTAAAATGGATTATTACTGGATGATGGGTGACAATAGACATCATTCTGAAGACAGTAGAACTTGGGGATTTGTTCCTGAAGATCACATCGTTGGTAAGCCCGTTTTTATTTGGATGAGTTGGGATAATTTTAACGCAGGACTCTTCAATTGGAAAGGAAGATGGGAAAGATTTTTTACAACTGTCAATGGTAAGGGAAAGCCCATTTCTTACTTTTGGACATTTATTATTGTTTTAGGGTTGTATTATCTCTACTCTAAATATGTGCACAGGAGATTCTTTGAATACTTAAAATCAAAATCGAAAAACTAAGAATGTCATGCTTACTGCATCCTACTTATTTTCCTAATATATTTCATTTTGCAGTTATTCAATCCTACAAGGGACATGTAACTTGGGAAGTTCATGATCATTTCCAAAAACAGACTTTTAGAAATCGATGTGAAATATGCACGGATTCTGGAAAACTTAAATTAAGTGCTCCGACTATACACAAAAAAAAGCAAGCGCATCAAAAAATTTCTGAAGTTGAATTAGAGTACAAAACACTTTGGTACCGCATTCATTGGAAAAGTATAACCACTGCATATAGATCGTCACCATATTTTGAATTCTACGAAGATGAGTTGAATGCGCTTTTTGAAAAGAAGTACGCCACGCTCATTGAACTCAACCTTAATTCAATACACTTTTTTGCCAAACAACTCAACCTTCAATTATCCGAATCATACACTACGAGTTTTAAACAAGAAAGTGACTCAGATGATTACCGATTTCTTGTCAATACCAAATACAAATTGAATTATACCACAATGCCGCAGTACACACAGGTATTTGCTGATCGACATGGATTCATTGAAAACGCTAGTATGCTTGATTTACTTTTTAATCTTGGCCCAAACACATCAGATTACCTATCAGAAATCAAAATTAACGAACTGAAAACCTAGAATATTAGAGACCTACTTTTTGCTTTGCTGAAACAAAAAGTCTTTTTCTTCAGCGCTTAGTGCCTCATATCCAGATTTACTTATCTTATCTAATATGGAATCTAATTTTACTTGGTCATTATGAACTTGACGATCAGCAGATTTATTGGTATTCTTGTAAACCTTCTTAAAAGCCCGTTTTTTTGGTCTTAATATAGAGCCTAATGGTTCGAATACTTTTATCCAAAAATCAGAAAAGCGCATTAAATCGTCTGAAGCATTTTTAATTCGATACGCTAAAAAGTATCCAGAAAGTGCACCCCCTAAATGAGCTAAATGCCCTCCTATATTTACTCCTGAACCCAATTGCAAGACATCCAAAACCACGAAAAAAACACCCAACTGCCATAATTTTAAATTAAAGGTGAAAAATCTTAAACCTGTTTGAGGAGCATATACACACATGAAAATCAATATTGCCGTTACCCCAGCCGAAGAGCCAACTAGCATTGCGTTTCTTGAAGACAAGGCTGGAAAAGTATTATAGGCAATCAAAAAGAAGGCAGCACCCAATAATACACCGATTGAAAATAATGCATAGAACCTTTTGTCATCAAAAAGATTTAAGAATAGACGGCTCGAAAAATGAAGCCATAACATATTGAAAAGAATATGAAAAATTCCTTGATGCACCAATGCATATGTCATCAGTGTCCAGGGCTTATAAATCAAGCGACCCAAGTCGCTCTCCAATTCTAAAAACTGTACAGCATTGAATTGAAATAAAACGGATACAACGGTAGAAATAAGATAAAAAAGTACTAGAACAGTGATTAATTTCTCAGCTGCATTAAAGAGTTGAAATTTCAATTTAAATTGATTCATTTAATCCCATCTATTGTTATTGAACTGGTTTTTCTTCCAGTACCACATCATGATAAACCCTAATAATGCCCCTCCAATATGTGCGAAATGAGCAACCCCAGTAGAAGCGTTTGATATACCAAAATAAAAATCACCCAAAATAACTAAAGGCACAAAGTATTTAGCTTTAATGGGCACAGGGAAAAACAAAAGCATTAAGCGCGCCTCGGAATACATAAAGGCAAAGGCCACTAAAATCCCGTATATAGCCCCCGAAGCACCAACTGCAGGTATTGCAAAGGAATTGAACAACTTCTCAACTAAGTGATAAGGCACCTCATTTCCCAAAACATTGTAATCAGCTCCATTGCTAGAAGTGAGGGCTTGCATAAGGTCAAAACGATTTACGCCAGACTCAACTATCGCATCTATTGCGGTTTGAAAATTGTAATAATTTACCGCAGTATGTAAAAGTGCTGCGCCCAGACCTGCAGAAAAGTAGAAAAAATAAAATTTATCGCTACCCCAAATTCGCTCTAAAGGTCCTCCAAATGCGACAAGCGCATACATATTAAATAGAATGTGGGCAAAACCTCCATGCATGAACATATGAGAGACCAACTGCCAATATTCAAAATTAGGATTTTCAATAAACCATAACCCCAAGTGCTCTACCATCACCGGACCATAGGTTTGGGTAACTAAAAACAGTAAAATATTTCCAATAAGAATAAGCCTTACGGCATTGGGGAGGTTCGAAAACATAGCCTAAAACATTTTTTTTGAAATCTCATTCTGAGAAATTCTAATATATATCTTTTTATTGAAAGGGCTCAGCAATTGCTCTTTGCATTGATTTAAATCCATAATTATTTTTTTTCTAGCTTCGAAATTCAAGCTCTCTCCTCCTCGAATAGCCATGTGCTTACTAATTGTTTTTGCCGTAATATCCGCAAATGAGAATTGCTTATTTTGCTCATCATTATCTTCTAAAGCCTTCATTAAGTCTCCAAACAAATCTTCACATTTAGCTATTGGATAAAAATTGGGCACCGATTGAAGTTCAATTTCGTGGTTAGACTTAGTTTCAAATACAAATCCCATTTCAATTAAATGCCCTTCAATCTCTTTAAATCGCGTTAGATCGTAAATATCGTATTTGATGACCGCCGGAAACAACAATGATTGACTTCCACCTTTTTCCAAAGTGATTTTTTTAAGCATGAATTCGTAAATAATACGTTGATGGGCTCTGTACTGATCAATCACGAGTAATTCTCCCGTCCCATCCACAATGACGATGTATTTATTAGACCACTGTATATGCTGATCTGTGTATAATTCGAAGTCCACATTCTCATAGGTTAACTCACCTTGAACCTCATCTTCAACAAAAGAGATACTACTAAAACTTTCTTCTTGAGCATACAGCTCCCTATTAGCTTTTATTTCAGTTGTAGATGCCTTAGAAAAAGGATTAAAATTGGAATTGACCTTTATTTGAGGTGTTTCTTTTACATCTGCTATCATCGTTTTATAAGAAGGTAAGAGATTAGGATCTAAATCAAACTCTAATGAAGAGTGCACCCCATATTGCCCTAAAGCATGCTTTATTGCCGTTTTCAAATAGGTAAAAATCAGGTGATTTTCTTCGAATTTGACCTCAGACTTAGTCGGATGAATATTCACATCCAACTTATCCGATGGAACTCGAAGTTCAATAAAATAACCTGGTATACTTTCTCGCAGTAATAAACCTTCAAAAGCGTCTACGACGGCCTTGTGCAAATAGGGGCTTCGAGTGAATCTATTATTCACAAAAAAATATTGTTGCCCTCTGGTTTTCTTAGCAAATTCAGGTTTAACAATAAAACCGTCTACTTCAACAGCATCAGTTACTTCTTGAATTGGAATAAGTTGAGCATTGATTTTTTTACTGATTAAATGTTGTATACGTCCTCTCCTATTTTCAGGTTGTAAATCAAAAATAAGTTGATCATTGTGAAAAAACTTAAAGCTGATCTCAGCATGCAATAGAGCAATGCGCGTGAATTCTTCCAAACAGTGTTTGTATTCAACTTGATCACTTTTCAAAAAATTTCTTCGGGCAGGAATATTAAAAAAAAGGTTTTTTATTCTAAGGCTGCTGCCTTTTTTGCACACGCATTCCACGGGCTTATCACTTTCATTACCAGCAATTCGAAAAAGATAACCAGACGGTTCTGAATTGGTATTAGTGCGCAACTCTACTTCGGAAATAGCCGCGATAGAAGCTAAAGCTTCTCCTCTAAAACCATTAGTAGTAAGCTTGAATAAATCCTCAGCTTTTTGAATTTTTGAAGTTGCATGTCTAGTAAATGCAAGTTCAATATCTTCTGCATAGATACCTGACCCATTATCGACGATATGAATCTCTTGCTTACCCCCTTTTTTTAGACGCAATTCAATAACATCTGCTCCGGAATCTATGGCATTCTCAAGTAATTCCTTTACTACAGACGAAGGGCGTTGAACAACCTCTCCAGCAGCAATTTGATTGGCTACATGTGAACTAAGGGGTTTTATTAAATACATTTAATCTACAAATATTGAGAGATCAAAATCAATTATCCACAAAAAAATAAGGCTTAAAATGGCTATAATTATTGCCATTCTATACCTGACCGAAGGGTCAGAATCTACCCCATAATCGTTCAATACAGATTGAATTTTTGCCTTTAAACCTCTATTGGCATTTACGGTAGTTCGATATTCATCAAACTTATGCTCTACCTTGTAAGGATTTGTTTTACCCTTATAAAACCGAGGTTTATACGAAAACGTCCTGTTTTTCTTCATACGTAAAAATGCAGCCATTGAAAAGATTTTATATGGTAACCCTAAAGTTAAAAAAACAAACCGAGTACAAAAAAACTTATATACCTATCATTTGAAGAGCTGCTATCGCTGCTTCTTCACCTTTATTTCCTTGTTTTCCGCCGCTTCTGGCTATGGCCTGCTCCAAAGTATCATCAGTAAGCACACAAAAAATAACTGGAATTTCTGCTTTGAGATTGAGTTGAGTTATGCCTTGGGTAACAGATTGACATACGTAGTCAAAATGAGCTGTCTCTCCTCTTATCACACTTCCGATTACTACAATGGCATCTGCAATATTTTTGCCCAACACCTTTGATGCCGCATAGGTCAATTCAACAGTTCCAGGAACCGAAAAATGAAGCACGTTTGAGGCGGGAATACCTAAAGCAGTGAGCTTATCGTGACACCCTTGTTTTAAATTAGTTGTAATCTGTGGATTCCACTCGGCGGTTATAACAGCTATTCTCGAGCTTTTATCGACCTTTAAGTTACTGGCTAACGCACTTAAGTTTCTAGAATCAGTCGCCATTTAAGCTTTTAACATAGCTGCCAGTGCTTCTGCGTATTGTCCTTCTGCAGAATCTGGATACTTAGACTTAATTTCTTCGATATATGATTTGGCCTTTGATTTTTGACCTAATTCTATGGCTAAAACCGCGGCTTTGTACAAAAACTTAGGTGTAGTAAATGAATTGTCAGAATGATCGAAAGCAGCAATGTAATATTCCAAGGCATCTTCATATTGATCGAGCTGTGAAAATGCATCTCCAACTCCACCCTTGGCTAAAGCTCCTAAAATGGCATCGTCGGACGAAAAGCCATCCAAATAAGAGATGGCATTTTGGTAATCCTTAAGATTTAGGGAAGCCATACCAGCTCCATATTCTGCCATATTTGCGGCTTTAGTGCCAGAATACTCTTCAATAATATCTATGAAACCGTATTTTCCTTCGCCACCGTACAGTGCTAAAGTCAACAACGAATCTTTAGCAGTTCCGTCTTGCAAGGCAAGTTCAAAGTACTGTTGTGGATAATATAGTTCATTGGCCGCTTCAATCTCTTTCGGTTGTAAAACATACTGAGAGTAACCTAGGAAACATATAGTCGATACTGCAACTCCTACAATTGAGGCTAAAATGTATTTCTGATATTTAGCAACCCACTGCTCTGTTTTAGATGCCGTTTCATCCAAGGAACTAAAAACTTCAGCCGTTGTGCTATCTTGATTTTGATTCGCCTGTTCTTGTTTATTCGTCTTCGACTTATATCCTCGTCTCTTATAAGTTGCCATAATTCACAATTTGTCGCGCAAAAATATAATTTTTATCCCTAAATGCCTAAAGTCAAGATATGCTTATTTTTACAGCTCGGTTTTGAAATATGCACCTAGAGAAACTAACTTTAATCAACTACAAGAATTTCAAGAACTTCGAAACGCAATTTGATCAAGAAATCAATTGCATTATTGGAGCTAACGGGACAGGTAAATCAACGGTATTAGATGCCGTTTATCATTTGTGCTTTACCAAGGGATATTTCAATCATCTCAGTACACAGAATATTTCACATGGAGAAGATTTTTTTGTTATCGAAGGTAGATTTCAAAAAAATTACAAAGAGATCACTGTAAACATAAGCTTTAAAAAAAATCACAAAAAAGTCATTAAGCAAAACGGAAAAGTATACACTAAAATAAGCGAACATATTGGTCAGCTGCCACTTGTAATTATTTCACCTATGGATATCGATCTCATTGTCGAAGGTAGTGAAACGCGTAGAAAGTTTTTAGATGGAATGATTGCTCAAAACGACCGATTGTACCTAGAACACCTATTACAGTATAATTCGGCTTTAAACCAGCGAAATGCGCTGTTAAAATATTTTTCTGCCAACAACACCTTTCAACAGGATACTCTTGATGTTTACGACCATCAATTGATTGAATTTGGAGCTCAACTTCACCAGAAGCGAATAGCGTTTATCACTGATTTTGAAAAACAATTTATTCAACAGTACGAGCATTTAAGTCAAACCGATGAAGTGGTCTCACTTGCTTATAAATCAGATCTGATTGAGGATGAATTTGAATCCCTTTTAAAAAAATCTCTTGCTAAAGATCGGATTGCACAGTATACAACCAAAGGCATACACAAAGATGATTTGCTTTTCAACCTTGCAGATCACCCTATTAAAAGATTTGGTAGCCAAGGGCAGCAAAAAACGTTTTTAATCGCCCTAAAACTTGCCCAGTATAATTTGCTCAATGAACGAAATAAGGTAAAACCCATCTTGTTATTAGATGATATTTTTGACAAATTAGATCATCGGAGAGTCACACACTTAGTTCAACTGGTTAAAGAAAAAACCTTTGGTCAGGTTTTTATTTCAGATACAGATCTTGAACGAACAAAACAGGTTGTAGAGCAAACAAATCAATCCTTTAAAATAATTGAATTTTAATGCTACACTATCGGCACCTCTTCGCTCCTTTTTTTATGCTACTCACAGCCTGTACTGCTCAATTAGATTTGAATCATCTCGAAGGCTACTGGCAAATTCAACAAGTGCGCTTTCAAAACGGCTCTTCAAAAGAGTTTACCTATACCTCAACAGTAGACTTCTTTCAACT
>NZIQ01000051.1 GCA_002691685.1 Flavobacteriaceae bacterium
GATTATTTAATCTAAAAAACTCGTAAAAGGCAAATTTAGGCATAAAACTAAAACAGAGCACCACCTGATTGATTTGCTATTAACAATGTTGTTTACTTTCTGTTAATCTTGTCAATGCCTTCAACCTTTTGAAGTTTAGAGATTAGGGTGGATAAAATGACATTACTTTTCACAAAAACTTTAATGCTACCCTCAAATACGCCACTCTCAGAGGTAAAATTCATACTTTTAATATTGACGTGAAGATTTTCAGAAATAATCCGCGTTAAATCGTTGATCAGTCCCAAGTGGTCAATTCCAGTTAAAATGATTTCTGCTTCAAAATCTTCTTGTGTCGAATCAATCCATTTGGCTTTAATAATGCGATATGAGAATTTTGATTGCAGCGAAAGTGCATTTGGGCAATCCATTTTGTGAACGCGAATCCCATCATTTATAGTAATAAATCCAAAGACATGATCTCCAGGAATAGGTTTGCAACAATCCGCAAAGCTGTAATCTAATTTGTCTTCATCGCTGCCAAAAACCAAAAGATCATAATTCTTTGAAACTTCTTCATTGGTACTAGTTGTTTTGACTATTGATGTTCTCTTAATTTTTGAGGTGAAAAAATTGAAAAGTGTGTTTTGATAGCTACTTGAAAAAGACTTAATCATCTGATTGTCTATGGTTCCAATTCCAATTCTGTAAAATAAATCAAGAGAGGTTTTTAGTTTGAAGAAGGAGACCAATCGATTGACAGTGTCTTCATTAAATTTTATTTTCTGTGATCTCAATTTCCTTCTCAGGATTTCTTTACCGTCTTCTGCTATTCTCTTTTTCTCCCCATTAAGACTGCTTTTAATTCTAGCTGTAGCTCTAGCAGTAACGCAGTAATTAAGCCATGAAGAATTTGGTTTGACTCCTTCGGAGGTAATGATTTCAACAGTATCTCCAGAATTCAATTTGGTACTCAAAGGAACGAGCTTTTGATTGACTCTTGCTCCTCGAGTTTTCAATCCGATTTCGGTGTGAATGTGAAAGGCGAAGTCTAAAGGAGTTGCGTTCTTTGGCAATGAAATCAATTCTCCGTTAGGTGTAAACACAAAAATTTCTTTTGAATACAGGTTTAATTTGAATTCTTCGACAAAATCTACCGCATTTCCATTTGAGTTTTCTAGGGCTTCTTGTAGACGGTTCAGCCAATGATCAATTCCTATATCCTTTTGTTCACCGTGTTTGTACTTGTAATGAGCTGCATAACCTTTTTCTGCTATTTCATGCATGCGTTCTGACCGTATTTGCACTTCAATCCATCTTTTATGTGGCCCCATGACGGTCACGTGCAAGGCTTCATATCCAGTACTTTTTGGTTGAGTAATCCAATCTCTAAGTCGAACAGGGTTTGGTGTGAAGTGATCGGTAATGATGGAATAAATTTTCCAAGCCAAAAACTTTTCTTGCTCAGTGTCGCTCCTGTAAATGATCCGAATAGCGAATTTGTCATAAATCTCTTCGAAGTTTACATTTTGTGCCATCATCTTTTTTCGAATAGAAAAAATTGATTTCGTTCTTCCTTTGATTTCGAATTCAATTTCTTGTTTTTCTAGTGCTGATTTGACTTTATTGGTAAAACTTCTGATGTAACTTCCTTGGTCTTTTTGCGTCTTCTCTATTTTTTCTTTGATGTCGTGATACACCAAAGGTTCAGTATATTTTAGACTTAGGTCTTCAAGGGCTGTTTTGATATTATACAATCCTATTCTGTGTGCCAAAGGAGCATATATGTAGAGTGTTTCAGAGGCAATTTTGACCTGTTTTTCTCTCTTCATCGAATCTAGAGTAAGCATATTGTGATAACGATCAGCAATTTTTATAATGATTACCCTTACATCATCGTGAAGTGTCAATAACATTTTTCGGAAGTTCTCCGCTTGTAGGCTGAGTTCCTTATCTTTTTTAAGGCTTGATATTTTGGTAAGTCCATTGACAATTTTAGCAACATTTTCACCGAATAAGCGCTCAATATCATTGAGCGTATAATCACTGTCTTCAACAACATCATGCAGAAGTGCTGCCGCGATAGATACACCATCTAAACCTATTTCTCTGGCAACCAATTCAGCGACTGCTATAGGATGAAAAATATAAGCCTCTCCAGACTTTCTCCTTTGGTCCTTATGCGCATCTAAAGCAATATCAAAAGCTAATCGTATTTGCTTTTTATCTTGATCACTTAAAGTCTGATAGCTGGTGCGCAGCAGTCTTTTATACTGCTGTGTGATTTGTTTGTTTTCTTTTTCGATATCAATCTCTAGATGCATACCTAAAAATACGGGAATTCAAACTTATTTCAAACCTCTTTGCCTTTTCACTTCATAGAGCATTACTGCGGTGGCCACAGAGACATTTAATGAATCTATTTGACCTTTCATCGGTATTTTTATTCTTGTGGTTGCATTTTCTTTCCAGAAATAGCTAAGTCCAGTTGATTCCGTACCTACAACTATAGCACAAGAGGAGGTGTAATCTTGTTCTAAATAATATTCTGAATCTTGAAGAGAACTTGCATATATATTTATGTTAAGCGTTTTTAAAAAAGCTAAACATTCCTCATTTGTTGATTCGAAGACAGGTAAGCTAAATGCACATCCCACACTTGAACGAATACAATTGGGGTTGTAAAAATCACATTTAGGGTTTACAAGTATTAGGGCATCTATTTGAGTAGCATCTGCTGTTCGTAGTAAAGCTCCTAGGTTACCTGGTTTTTCGATGCCTTCAGCAATTAAAATTAACGGCTTTTCAGGAAGGGAAATATCCGAAGATAGTTTATGGTTTTTTTGTTTTGCAATAGCCATTACTCCTTCTGTTGAACCTCGGTATGCGACTTTATCGTATACGGATTTGCTAATGGTGACAGTTTCAACTTCTATATTGATGCCCTCAATGGAGGACGCTTCAATGATATCAGGACAAAAAAGTAATTTTTCGAGGGTGTAATTCGCCGACATTGCAATGTTGAGTTCCCTTAATCCTTCTATTATGAATTTACGGCTTTTATTTCGGTGCCTACTTTTTTCTTGGAGCAGGACAATTTCCTTGATCAAGGGGTTTTTATGACTTGTTATAGAAAGCATACATCTCAAGAAAATTATCTTTTATCTACTAAATTATTGTCCGTATTTCTCTGAGTAACGATTGTACAATTCCTTTTGATATGAATTTAAATTAAGCGCTCTTCCATCGATAAAGGCATTGCTCAAATTATTAGTTCTCATATCAAGAGCATCTCCTTCAGAGACAAAAAGAGTTGCACTTTTACCTACTTCAATACTTCCATACATATCGTCAATACCTAATATTCTCGCTGTGTTAAAACTAATCATTTGAACAGCCGTTTCTTTATCTAAACCTTTGGCTGCTGCCTGACCAGCGTGAAATGGAAGATTTCTAGCTTGATGATTACTCATTGTGGCGTTTTGTATGCCAACTAAAAGCCCAGCATCGTGTAATTTTTTGGGAAGTTGATAGGCAAAATCATAGGCTTGATCTTCTGAACTTGGAATGCGATGAGTTGTATTTACAAGAACAGGCACATTGTTTGTTTTCAATACATCAGTTGTTTGCTCAGCCATAGTACCGCCCACAAGAACCAATTCCTTTACGCCTAATTTTTTTAACTCCACAACTAAATCGGTAATCTCCTTAACCCCATCAGCATAAACATAGAGCTTTTTGCTGCCATCGAAAAGACCTCTACTTGCTTCATAGGGTAGGTGTGAGGTGTTGATATTTCCGTTAGCATAGGCCTGGGACTGTTTCATAAAATCTTTAATTTCTGCAACCTGTTTTGCGTAGTTATTATTTGGTCTATACGCTCTAGATTCTCCGGCCCACCATCTTCCTCTTCGAAAAGCGTTTGGCCATCTTAAATGAATGCCATCATCTACTTTTACAAGCGCATCTTCCCAATTCCATGCATCGTATTGAACAATACTTGAAGTTCCTGAAACTCGACCTCCTTGAGGTGTGACTTGTCCAATAAGCACGCCATTGGGACGCATTGATTCAACGACTTGAGATTCTGCGTTGTAGGCAATAATACTTCTAACGTGAGGCAGAAAATCTCCAAGTTCATCTTGGTCGTTTGTTGCTCTTACGGCGTTGATTTCAACTAAACCTAGTGATTTTGAAGGGGCAATAAATCCTGGATAGAGGTGTTTTCCGTCTGCCTCAATTAGCATTCCAGAAATTCCTATTGCATCCATTTGTTGGCCTACATAGGTGATAATTCCGTCTTCGAAAGTCACTAAGCCGTTTTGAATGACTGTTCCGTTTCCCACATGAATTGTGACTCCACTTATGGTAATTTTTTCGTTTTGTGGTTTGCCAGGTACTTGTTGTGCGTTGGATACACTTGCGATTAATCCGAAGCAAATACTCAATAATAGCGCTTTATATCTCATGTTCTTTTTTTAAATCGTTTCACATTCGAAATATCTCTTTTTATTCTGTACGGGAATCTGTGTTTCTGCGCCCTCTTTTTTAGTGACATTCAACATTATCTTAATAAGTCTTATGCGTTCTTTTTGATTGCGTTTCTGAAGTTCTTTGTCTTTTTCAAAATCAAAAAAGGTTTGACCCTGTATAAGGGTTTTTTCCGCGTAGGCATAAATCGAAAGTGGATGATCAGACCAGAGGACTATATCGGCTTCTTTACCAGCAGCTATAGACCCTACCTTATCATCAATGTGAAGTAGTTTGGCAGGGTTAAGAGTTACCATTTTCCAAGCTTCAATCTCAGATACCCCCCCATATTTAACAGTTTTAGCAGCCTCCTGATTCAATCTTCGCGACATTTCAGCGTCATCAGAATTGATTGCAACAGTAACACCTTCTCTAGACATAATAGCTGCATTATAAGGAATAGCGTCTTTCACTTCATACTTGTATGCCCACCAATCACTAAATGTCGATCCACCAGCACCGTGTTCTTTCATTTTGTCAGCTACTTTGTAGCCTTCAAGAATATGTGTGAATGTATTCACTGTGAATCCGAAACGATCGGCAACTTTCATCAACATATTGATTTCACTTTGAACATATGAATGACAAGAGATAAAACGCTCCCCTCTTAATATTTCAGAGAGTGTTTCGAGTTCTTCATCTACTCTATACGGAGCCCCACTTTCTTTTAGTGACATATAATCTTCGGCACGAGTAAAATAATCCACAAAAATTTGCTCAACACCCATTCTAGTTTGAGGAAAACGAGTAAAACTTTGCCAATTGGATTGCTTTACATTTTCACCTAAAGCAAATTTGATATATGGGTCAGCTCCTTTGAATAGCAATTCTTCGGAATTGTTTCCCCATTTAAGTCTAAGAATGGCAGATTGACCACCTATCGGATTCGCAGACCCATGAAGAAGCTGTATGGTCGTTACTCCTCCGGCTAAGTTTCTGTAAATATCAATGTCTTTTTCGTTAATAACATCTTTCATTCTGACTTCAGCAGAAGAATTCTGTCCCCCTTCATTAATGACAAAAGCACCAATATGAGAATGCTCATCTATAATACCTGCGGTAAGGTGTTTACCCGTTGCATCTATTTGCTTAGCACCACGAGCATTTAAATTTTTACCCACACCAACAATTTTTCCGTTCCTTACGTGAACATCTGTTTGTTCCAATACTTCCTCTCCGGTCCATACCGTTGCGTTTTTGAATAAAAGATGCTCTGAGTCAGGCATTTGATCAATTCCCATACCGACATTTGGAAATCTCATTGTGCTTATCATTTCTGACGATACTAGGGTATTTTTCTTTTTGTCTTTTTTCTTTTCGACTTCTGAAGGTGCTACTTTTCGAGCACCGAACTTCCAATTCATTCCATTATTCGCTATAACTCTTCCAGAGAATGAGGAGGCATCGTTAATTCTGCTTTGAAATCTGTATAGTTTACCTTCATCATTCGAAAGCGTGAAGTTCAACCATGGAAAGTCATAACTAACTTTAGAATCATAGGGCATATCGTTTGAAGTAGCTTTCAAATTTGGTTTTTTACTGCTTCCACTAATGCTTATTTCAAAACTGTGATTTTTATATTCCAAAGTGTAATCGCCTTTCAGATTGATCACATTTCTATCTTCTAGTATGTGTGGCTCACCTTGAACCCAATTCTCGTAAATCACAAAGTCTTTAGCGAACAAATTTCCCTTGGTTACGATAAAGTTTGCTTGGAATCCTTCTTGGAGTTGTCCAAGGGTGTTTTCCAGCTTCAACATTTGAGCAGGTATTTCGGTTAGACCTTTGAGAATAAACTCTTTAGAAGCACCCCTTTCCATAGCTTTTCTCAAATTAGAAAAGAATGATTTAGAGGTAGATAGTCCTTTTGAACTGATAGCAGATGAAAAGCCTGCGTCCTCTAAAATCGCAAGATTAGAGGGAGCTTGCTCCCAGAATCTCAAGTCGCTCAAATTAACGTAAGAAGCGTTTATGGGGTCAGATACATCATAGGCCTTTGGAAAATTAACTGGAACTACAAGACGCGTATTATATTTTTTTAGTAAATCGAGATGCTCAAATTCATCACCACCGCCTAGGACATTGTAGTTCTGTCCAAATTGTTGTGCAATTTTGGCTGCTTTAAAAGCGTTTCCGCGATTACCTGCTTCAAAGAAAAAAGGTTGATTTTGCTGATCGAGCATCGCTTCTAAGGACTTGTCTCGCGTTTCACTTAAACCCTGACTGCACCAACGCAGGTCGTGATTTAACTGTCTCAACAGTGCTTGGCTACCCATTAGTGATCCAGGATAGGATTGTCTTGAGGTTACGCTTTTTGAAAATGAAAAATATTGTCCTGATATGGTGTGTAGTACACGAGAAGCGTTGTTACCCTTATCATTAAGCGTAATTAGGGTTCCATTACCTCTTGCGATTCCATCGGCATTGTGGCTATTGACACTACCAAACCCCATAGATCTTAGTTTTGCAGCCTCTTTTGTGCTGTACTCCAACATATCAAATGCCTGAACCTCTGGTCTTATGTGGTCGTTCCAATAATAACCTTCTCGGGTTGCTTCGTATCGGGGTGATCTTCCACTTCCTGCTGCTCTTTTGGGATTTGGAATTCCAAAACTCGAAAAAAGCTCAATAAAAGAAGGATAGATTACGTATCCTTTCATTTCATGAGTCAAAGTGTTTGCAGGTAATTTTATGTTTTTTCCAACGCTGACCACTTTTCTTTTATGTATAAGGATAGTCGCATTTTTAATAAGTGTTTCGGCATCGGTATACACGTCTGCGCCTTGGATGGCAGTGTAATTTGAGTTGTTCGAAAGTACTCTTGAATTTGTTGGGAAATAGTCCTGTCCATTCCCTAGATAAAACACAAAGGTAAATATGAAAATTAATTTTTTTTTCATTACTTCAAGTAAATTTCTAGTCTAACTAAAAATACAAGGAAATTATATCAATTACAAAGCCCAAATTTAGGAGCCCAATCATATTTTTCTGCTCTTATTAAATGCTTTGTGACCTGTTGATAGCTCTTGATTCCCTGTTTTTGACGGTTGCTTTTTAAAAATAAGTCGAATCCTTTTTTAAATAGTGGTTCTAAGTGATTTTTATAGGTGTTCCAAAATTGATTCATTTCTTTCCATTGATTTGTGGCATATTCAGGAATACATTCACTCAAGTCCTGATAGAGCTCCCGATCAATTTGATAAATATCATTTAAACAGTAGAGAAGGGCGGAGAGATTTGCATCGTATCTGAGGCTCTTATTTTCACTTTTCATAGCGATATAAATACCTATGAAGTTGGCTTGGTCTTCAGGCGCAATTCCCAGTTGGTGGGCAATTTCGTGGGTAGCAACTGTTCCCAACCTAAAATGAGGTAATTTGGCATTGACCTGTGCCTCATGTGTAAAGGGATTGTAATAGCCACCATATCCCATATACGAAAGTAAGGTCGAAATTGAAGAAGATTTAGGGATAGAGGGCAGTAACTCTTCAATATGCGGGTCATAATGAAGATAAGAAGCTCTAGCTTCATTATAGATTTCTTTAGTAGTAAGGGGCTGTTGATTTAAAGTGGTACTGTCTAACTCATTCAAAATTGAAAGTAATCCGAGGGTGTAGTGTATCAGGTCACTCTCATTTATGACGTGAGTATCCTCTTGTTGAGCTAAACTGTTTTTTTGATAATTCAGTGACCAATTCACAAAGAATACAGCGTAGAGTGAGGTAACCATTAAAAGCGAGGCCCATAAAGTGATTATTTTTTGATTTGTTGAAGTTTTTGGATGAAAAAGCTTGAAGATTCCAAAGAGAAAGATTAATAGAATACTGATGTAAAATAAATCGCCTATGGAAAACGAAAAAAGTCCTGTAAGGTGCTGCAGCTGCAATCCTATTGTGCAAAAGCAAAAAGTGGAAAAATTAAATATCCGTTCGGGCTGCCATAAAAGCAGTAATTTAAAGAGTAAGATCAGGACACAAAAAAAGACAGTGCTTAGTTGTAAAAATTTAGCACTGCCTTTTGGTTTTATATATAGAAATAAATTATTCTTCAATACTTACGAGTTCGATTTGAAAAATAACATCAGCATTAGCCGGAATAACATTTCCAGCACCTGTGCTTCCCCAAGCCAAATTATTGGGTATTCTAAATAATTTCACATCACCAACTCGCATTCCAAGTACACCTTCTGTAAACCCTGGAATCATTTGTGTCTCTTTTTCAAAGGGCATTTTCATTGGCTCGAAAACACCTTTATGCATACTATTGATGTTATTGAAATTAGGATCTTCAAAAGCGATATTATAGACACTTGTGTCAAAAAGCGTTCCGTCCGTTAACCAACCGGCATAGTTTAAATTTACTGTTTGCCCCATTTTGGGTTTAGCACCCTCACCATTATTGCGAACAACAATTTCAAGGCCTGAATTTGTGATTTGGGCTTCAGCAAATAGTTCTTCAAAAGTTGCGGCTCTTTCCGATTTAGCCTTTTCTTGCTTTACTTTAGCCTCTTTTTCTTTGCTAAAGTAGGCCTTTAATATATCTACTTCATTAAAGTTTTTAGCCTCATTCCCGACTCTAATAATTTTAACCTTATTCATGACAATGGGTGTTTCAGGTTTGTCTGAAGCATCGGTTTTGCGTGTTGCTATTGAATCTAATACGTCAAAACCTTCTACGAGTTCTCCGAAAACAGTGTGACGTCCATCTAACCAAGGGGTAGGAACATGTGTTATAAAAAATTGACTCCCGTTAGTTTTTGGCCCTGAATTTGCCATTGAAAGTATTCCTTTTTTATCATGAACAAGGGAGTCTACAATTTCGTCTTTAAACTTGTAACCTGGATTTCCTGAACCTGTTCCTGTTGGATCTCCTCCTTGAATCATAAATTCCTCGATAACTCGATGAAAGTTCACTCCATCGAAGTATGGTTTGTTTTTATAAGCTTCATTGACATAGGGGTTATTGCCTTCGGAAAGACTGACAAAGTTTGCCACAGTAATTGGTGTTTCTTGCTCATTTAATCGAAGTAACATATCTCCTTCTGTGGTTTGTATCAATGTGTACAATCCATCGTCTAAATCTTTGTACTGGTTACAGGCGAGTAGATTGAGCCCGATAAATAATAATGTAATAAAGCGCATTTTTTGTGTTTTAATTAAGTGTTACGCGGTATTCGAATCCCCTGCGTTTGTAACTCAAAGGTAGTGAAATCAATACGCAGTTTTTCAAGTATCAAAGACAAAAATCGAGAGCTTGTTATTTATTTTTCGAATACCTTCAAAAGGAAATATAAGGCCAATAGTGATAAGCCAAGTACAAGTAAGGTTGGTGCACCAGCCCATGACATCAATTTAAACAGGCACCCAAGGACTCCTAATGATAAGCCTAAATTTTTGATTCTTGTAAGAATAGCTTTGTTCATTTAATCTTTTTATAAAGTTGTTTATACGAGTTAGGTGGAGCTTTTCTTCGCTAAAATTTCAAGTTCTAAAATGAGTATTTCGTTTGGTCCAATTTTGTCAAGGTCTCCTTTGTAGCCGTACCCTAAAAATGAAGGTAAGTAAAATAAGCCTCTCTCTTTTTCTGATAGTTCCTTGATCGCCGAACGCAAACCAGTAAATAATTTTTCTTTGTCCAATACCGTCGTTTGTACAGTGGTCCAATTTTGATTGTATATGATCGTGTTATTGATGTCACGTATTCGATATTTAAAATCAACCGTTTCTCCTGATTTTACTTTTTGAATTTTTGTATCAGGGTTGACGAGTGACTTATAGTACCAAAATCCATAGGAACTTCGGACATAACTATTCAATGTGTCTTTTAAAATGAGTTGTTCAATTAAACGCTCTTCGAGTTCTAGGAGCTTTTTATTTCTGTCTACACTCGATTTGCTCACGTTATGAGAGCTAATAAATGTAGGTTTTCTCGGAATTGCCTGTTTGCAGGCTAAAACGAGAAATAGTAAAAGCGTAAAGCTTAATCGAAGTATTTTCATATTAAGGATGTTCTATATTAATGATTTCACGGAACCTTTTTACGGTTTCTTCCATGGATAGCAGGCTTTTTCCTCCAGCAGCATTTTTATGTCCACCTCCAGAAAAGTGTTTCCGCGCGAATTGATTTACATCAAAATCTCCCACAGATCGAAATGAAATTTTCACCATTTGTTCTTCTTTATTTTCTATGAAGATTGTTGAAAAGTGAACATTTTCTATACTAAGACCATAATTTACAAAACCTTCAGTGTCTCCTTTTTTGAAGTTGTTTTTTTCTTTCTCCTCATTAGAAATAAAGGTGAAGGCTGTCTTTTTTTCTTCAATTACTTCGAGGTTTTTAAAACAACAACTCAGTAGCTTAAAGCGATCGAATGAGTTGTTGTCAAACAATTTTCTATGAATATCGGTTTTGTCTGCGCCTAAGTCAATAAGTTCTGCTGCAATTCTCAGACTTGTAGATGTCGCACTTTCATATTTGAAAGACCCGGTATCAGTAAGCATTCCTGTATAGATACAGGTTGCAATATCTTTATCGAAATACTTTTTTTCTCCAAAAGCAGAGATAAAATTGTAAACCATTTCACAGGTAGAACTCATATGTTCATCAGAATATTGAAATTCTGCATAATTATCTGGTGAAATGTGGTGATCAATCATCAAAAAAGAAGATTTTGATTTTTGAAGAAGGGAAGAAAGAATGGGAGTTCGACTAAAATGATTAAAATCCAAAGTGCAAATTAAGTCAGCTTTGTTGATTGCCTGATAGGCCGAATTAAAATCCTTATCAGCTATAATGATTTCATCTGATTTTGGCATCCATTTTAAGAAATCAGGAAAATCATTTGGAGAAACAATACTAGTTTGATGGTCTAATTTATTTAAAAATAGTTGCAGTGCTAGAGTAGAACCCAAAGCATCTCCATCTGGATTTTGATGTGGAATTATAACAATTTCAATGGGTGTTTCAAGAAAATTCTTGAGCTTTTCAAAGTTTGCAAATATCATAGTATAAAGGTAAGCTATAACTTTAGCATCTTTCAGATAGTTGTTAATTTTGAAAAAAAATTCAGATGAAATCATTTTTACCTGTTATTTTATTTCTTTTTTTTGGCTTATCCTGTGTTGATCAAATACAACAAACATCGGAAACACTAGACGGCAAAGTTGACCAGTACACTATTCGCATAGCAATTGGATCTTGCAACAAGGTCGATGAGGTCAATGTATTTTGGGATGATATTTCTGAACAAAATCCAGAAGCTTTTGTCTGGTCAGGAGATATTGTCTATGCCGACTCGAATGACATTAAAGTAATTGAATCCGAATACAACAAGCAAAAGGAAATAACTGATTATGCTCGACTGAGCGAGCAAACGCAAATTTTTGGAATATGGGACGACCATGATTACGGTAAAAATGATGGAGGTCAAGAATTTGAAATAAAAGCAGAAAGTCAACAAGCCTTATTGGATTTTTTAGATGTATCCAAAGAAGACCAAAGACGAACTCAAGAAGGTGTTTACGCCTCGCATGTACTTGAAAATGACTACGGAACAGTTGAATTGCTTATGCTCGATACGCGTTATTTCAGATCTTCTCTAACTTTTGATACGGAAAACGGCAGACGATATAAGTCCAATAGGGATACTACAACTACATTATTGGGAGATACACAATGGCAATGGTTGGAAAACAAAATCGAAACTAGTCAGTCTAATTTTTTAGTAATTGTTAGTAGCATTCAACTCTTGTCTAATCAACATCAATTTGAGAAGTGGGAAAATTTACCTCATGAGCGCGAAAGAATGATCACCTTGATTAGCCGTTTTTCTGAAAAAAATATTTTTGTGGTTTCAGGTGATCGACATATTTCTGAATTTTCCATTATGTCAATAGGAGATGGTAGGCAACTAATTGACTTTACGAGTAGTGGGCTAACGCACTCATATAGCTCTTTTTCAGGAGAACCCAATCCTTTTCGTGTTAAAGAGGTTGTTTCAGATCCTTCTTATGGAATAGTTGATTTTAATCTTAAAGATAATAAGGTGCATTCGTACATGATGGGAGACAAAAAACAAATACAACAAGAGTTAGAAGTGAACTATTAAGTTCGAATAGATTAAATTTGCAAAAAAATAAGCATGACAACAAATCGAACTTTCACTATGATCAAGCCTGATGCAGTTAAAAAAGGACACATTGGAGCTATACTCGATAAAATTAACGCTGCAGGATTCAAAATTGTAGCAATGAAGTACACACATTTGAGTAAAACGGATGCGGAAGGTTTTTACGCTGTCCACAGTGAGCGTCCATTTTACGGCGAATTGGTTGAGTTTATGTCAAGTGGACCAATTGTTGCGGCAGTTTTAGAAAAAGAAAATGCTGTCGAAGACTTTAGAGTTCTTATTGGATCAACCAATCCAGAAGAAGCGGCTGAAGGAACGATTCGAAAGCTTTATGCCTCAAGTATAGGTGAAAACGCAGTTCATGGTTCTGACAGTGATGAAAATGCTGCTATCGAATCTGATTTTCATTTCTCTCAACGAGAAATTTACTAGACTAGTATAATTTTTTTTATAACGGATGTTCCGAGCTGTTTATTGATGAGCTCGACCATTTTCTCTTTGCCCATGGATAACTCTTGTCTCAATGAGGCTGAGCTTATAGCTAGTTTCAAAATTCCATTTTGAAAACTTATGTCATTAATGTATTGTAAGAGATTTGACCCCAAGGCTTCTTTGCAGGCATTAGCGACATCGACTTCAAGAAGCCCAGGTTGCAGTTTGTTTTGCTGGTAAAATTCACCTAAAACCCTATTGATTTTCTTGAGATTATCGTCATGCATGATTAAAAGTTAAGTGGAGTAAATTTACTGTAAATCAACAGCCTGGACAATTTTATATCGTAGAGATGTAATTCTTCTGGAGTTAATTTTTTGAGTTCATAAGTAATGAATTCTTCTCCTTCTATCTGAATTAAAGTATTGTCCTTTTGATTTTTTACTATCGTAAAACGATGTTCAGCTTCATTGGCGAAAAATTTGCCATCAACTCTAGCGTCTAACTTTTTTAATATTCCTTCTTTATCATCGATAAGTTTAAAGAAGTCTACTGTTGAAGTATAGACAAACTCTTTTGAAGAGCCATTTTGAAAGCGTACTTCTTGAATTTGCCAGTAGCCCTCGAGTTGATTCAGATCTAAATGAGGAGTACAGGCTGTGAGTAGTATTAAAAAAAGTACGAAGAGATGTCGATAAGGATGCATTAAAATTCAATTATTTTAAATGATTGATTTGTTTGCTCTACAACCTTTTTTGTTCTTTGAAGATCTGTATCTGAAATAAAAACTTGACCAAAGGTTTTTTCTTTTACTAGTTGAACTAAGTGTTTGACTCTTCGATGATCTAATTTGTCAAAAATATCATCCAATAACAAAATGGGTTTTACCTTATTGCGTTGATTGAGCAGATTGTATTGCGCAAGTTTTAGGGCGATTAAAAAAGTTTTTTGTTGCCCTTGGCTTCCAAACCTTTTAACAGGGTGATCTGCGAGATTGAAATGTATATCGTCTTTGTGTATGCCTTTAGTTGTATACTGTGCAATTCGATCTTTGGCAACAAATCCTTTTAATAGAGATTCAAATTTATTTTCAATCAAATCTGATTTATAAACCAGTGAGACTACTTCATCGGTTTGACTTAAATGCTCGTATTGTTGTATAAATTGTTTTTCAAAATCAGTGACGAACTCCATTCGCTTTTGGTAAAGTTGCTTTCCAAATTCAATCAATTGATGGTCGTAAACATCAAGAGTATCCTGCTGAAAGGTGTTGTTGGCTGAAAAATATTTTAGCAGTGCGTTTCGCTGGTTTAAAGCCGCATTATACTTTAATAGGTGCTCTAGGTACAATCGGTCGTTTTGAGCAATCATTCCATCTAAAAACTTTCTTCGCGTTTCACTTCCTTCGACAATGAGATCGATATCCATCGGTGAAATAATTACAAGTGGTAGTTGACCAATATGATTGCTGATTTTAGTGTATACTTTTCCGTTTTGCTTAACGATTTTTTTGTGATTTTTTTTAAAGCTTATGTTTACGGTGATTTCTTTTTGATTTTTATGAAATCCACCTTCGACAACAAAAAAATCTTCTCCATGTGAAATGTTCTGTGTACTGAGATGATTGAAGTATCCCTTGGTAAAGCACAAGTGATAAACGGCATCTAACACCGTTGATTTACCTGTCCCATTAGCTCCGATAATGCAATTAATTTCTTGATCAAATTGCGTTTCGAAGTTCTTGAAATTCTTGTAGTTAATTAAAGTTAGTTTCTCTAGGCGCATATTTCATAACCGAGTAGTAAAAATAAGCATATCTTGACTTTAGGCATTTATGGATAAAAATTATACTTTTGCGCGACAAATTGTGAATTATGGCAACTTATAAAAGACGAGGATATAAGTCGAAATCGAACAAACAAGACGAGGTGAATCAGCATCAAGATAGCACAACGGCTGAAGTGTTTAGTTCCTTGGATGAAACGGCATCTAAAACAGAGCAATGGGTGGCTAAATACCAAAAATATATATTGGTTTCAATTGTAGGAGTGGCATTAGCGACCATAGGTTTCCTAGGTTATTCTCAGTACGTTTTACAACCTAAAGAGACTGAAGCGGCCAATGAACTATATTATCCACAGCAGTATTTTGAGCTTGCCCTACAAGACGGAACAGCTAAAGATTCGCTGTTGACTTTAGCGCTCTACGGTGGCGAAGGAAAATACGGTTTCGTAGATATTATTGAAGAGTATTCTGGCACCAAAGCCGCAAATATGGCAGAATATGGAGCCGGTATGGCTTCTTTAAATCTCAAGGATTATCAAAATGCCATTTCCTATCTAGACGGATTTTCTTCGGACGATGCAATTTTGGGTGCTTTAGCTAAAGGCGGAGTTGGAGATGCATTTTCTCAACTCAACCAATATCAAGACGCTTTAGAATACTACGTGGCTGCTTTCGAACATTCAGATAATTCGTATACCACGCCTAAGTTTTTATATAAGGCTGCGGTTATGGCCATGGAATTAGATCAAAAATCAAAGGCAAAGACGTTTATAGAAGAAATTAAGTCTAAGTATCCAGGTTCTGCAGAAGGACAATATGCAGAAGCCTTGGTATCCATGTTAGGAGCTTAAATGGCTACTGATTCAAGAAATTTAGATGCTTTAGCCAACAACTTAAAAGTTGATAAGGCTACTAAAATAGCTGTAATCACCGCCGAGTGGAATCCACAAATTACAAGTGATTTAAAGCAAGGGTGTACTGATAAACTCATAGCTTTAGGCATACCCGAGTCAAACGTGCTTCATATTTCGGTACCCGGAACAGTCGAGTTGACCTATGCAGCGGCAAAGGTGCTAAGTAAAAATATCGCTGATGCCATTGTTGTAATCGGAAGTGTGATTAGGGGAGAGACAGCTCATTTTGACTACGTATGTCAATCTGTTACTCAAGGCATAACTCAACTTAATCTCAAAGCAGAAATTCCTGTTATTTTTTGTGTGCTTACGGATGATACCCTAGAGCAAGCTAAAGCGAGAAGTGGGGGAAAACACGGAAACAAAGGTGAAGAGGCAGCAATTGCAGCTCTTCAAATGATTGGTATATAAGTTTTTTTGTGCTCAGTTTGTTTTTTTAACTTTAGGGATACCTTAAAAACTCTTTTCAATGGCTGCATTTTTACGTATGAAGAAAAACAGGACGTTTTCGTATAAACCAAGGTTTTATAAGGGTAAAACAAATCCTTATAAGGTGGAGCACAAGTTTGATGAATATCGAACTACCGTGAACTTCAATAGAGGTTTAAAAGCAAAAATTCAATCTGTATTGAATGATTACGGAGTAGATTCAGACTCTTCGGTCAGGTATAGAATAGCCATAATTATCGCCATTTTAAGCCTCGTTTTTTTGTGGATAATCGATTTTGATCTTTCAATATTTGTAGATTAAATGCACCTAATAAAACCCCTTAGTTCACATGTAGCCAATCAAATTGCTGCGGGAGAGGTTGTTCAACGCCCTTCTTCGGTGGTAAAGGAATTACTTGAAAATGCTATAGATTCAGGAGCAGATGTTATTGAATTGCGTTTGAAAAAAGGAGGTAAGCAAGAAATCCATATCATTGATAATGGGTCAGGTATTTATGCAGAAGATATTGAACTTGCTTTTACTAGACACGCAACCTCAAAAATTCAAGAAGCTGAGGATTTATTCAAGCTTTCAACTAATGGATTTAGAGGAGAAGCATTAGCTTCAATCGCCGCTATTGCCGAAGTAGAGTTGCGCACTAATACGAGTTCAAAACCTTCTGGTTATCTTTTTCGAATTGCCGGTAATGAAAGCGATAAGCCCTCGGAGTGCCTATGTAAAAAGGGAAGTAGCCTTAGAATAAAAAATCTTTTTTTTAACATTCCTGCTCGAAGAAATTTTTTGAAAAGTGATCAAGTAGAGTACAAACATTGTTTAGAAGAATTCACTCGGATAGCTCTTTTACACGCTACTACAGCTTTCAAGTTTTTTCACAATGATCAACTCATTTTTGATTTACAACCAGAAAATAGGAGAGGACGCATACAACATTTAATCAGCAAAAAAATCAACGCTCAACTTATTCCAATTCAAGAAGTCACTGATGCGGTTGAAGTAGAAGGTTTTATTGTTAAACCTGAATTTGCTAAGAAAACTAGAGGTCAACAATATTTTTTTGTAAACAACAGATTCATTCGAAGTCCCTATTTGCATAAGGCCGTCGTAGACTCTTTTGAAGGTTTATTACTGCGAGAAAGTATACCAGGTTATTTTATTGAACTTCGAGTTCCATCGGATAAGTTGGATGTGAATATTCA
>NZIQ01000052.1 GCA_002691685.1 Flavobacteriaceae bacterium
ATTTTATACAAATATTTGTTAAAGATATTAGAACGGATAAATTCCAGTGTCTAAAATCTTAGGTTCAAATAATTACACTAATAATCAATGCTTCAAAACCACCAAGATATTTGGAAGAGTTGTCTTGTGTTTATAAAAGATAATATACAGACTCAAGCGTACAAAACTTGGTTTGCACCTATTAATCCCGTAAACATTGAGGGCAATGTGTTGAGCATTGAAGTACCGAGCAAATTTTTTTACGAATGGCTTGAAGAACATTATGTCAGTCTTCTTAAGGTTGCTCTCAAAAGAGAACTCGGAGAAAGCGCTAGACTAGTGTATGTAATCAAAATGTCTAGTTCTAAGACAAAAGCAGAACACACTGAGCAAATACCTAGCTCAAATAAATTCAAAGTGCAGCCTCAAGAGGTGGACGTTCCAATTTCCAAAAGAGATCCATCACTAAGAAATCCTTTCGTGATTCCTGGAATCAGAAATATTAAAATTGACTCTCAGCTCAATAGCACTTACACATTCAATGGCTTTATCGAAGGTGAATCAAATCGACTTGCTAGATCAGCAGGAATGGCAGTGGCAAATAAACCAGGTGGTACATCATTTAATCCTTTTTTGATTTTTGGAGGTGTTGGACTCGGAAAAACGCATTTAGCACATGCTATAGGCATTGATATTAAAGAAAAACATCCGGAAAAAACCGTGCTGTATATTTCGGCTGAAAAATTTACTCAACAATACATTGATTCCGTTAAAAATAATACGAGAAACGACTTCATTCACTTCTATCAATTGATTGACGTACTAATTATCGATGACGTTCAGTTTTTAGCCGGAAAAAGTGGAACACAAGATGTGTTTTTTCATATTTTCAATCACCTGCACCAAAACGGAAAACAAGTCATTTTAACGTCGGATAAGGCACCTGTCGACATGCAAGATATCGAACAGCGCCTTTTATCAAGATTCAAGTGGGGCCTATCCGCAGAATTGCAGTCCCCTAATTACATTACTAGAATTGCTATTCTAAAACATAAAATTTTCAAAGATGGGGTGGATATACCCGAAGAAATTATAGAATACGTAGCCAAACACGTCAAAACCAACGTTCGAGAATTAGAAGGTGCCATAATATCTCTCATCGCACAAGCTTCGTTCAATAAGAAGGACATTACTATTGAGTTAGCAAGAGTTGTTGTAGATAAATTTGTCAAGAACACCAAGAAAGAAGTATCCATAGATTATATCCAAAAAATGGTTGCCAATTATTTCGAAATGGATTTGGAAACACTTCAATCGAAAACAAGAAAAAGACATATTGTTCAGGCTAGACAACTAGCCATGTATTTCTCAAAAAAATACACTAAAGCTTCGTTGGCATCTATCGGCTCGCATATTGGTAAAAGAGATCACGCCACAGTTCTACACGCCTGTAGAACTGTAGAAAATCTTTCAGATACAGATAAACAATTCAAAAAGTACATTGAGGACCTGAATAAAAAATTTGTCTAATACAGATGAGGAATAGAATTCTTATCGTTTGTCTAGGTAATATATGCAGATCACCACTGGCCCAAGGAATATTTGAATCCTACGTTACTGAGAAGGATATATTAATCGATTCAGCAGCAACGTCCAATTACCATCAAAATGCAAGCCCTGACCACAGATCGATCAAGGTTGGTCTGAAGCACAATATAGATATTACATCTCAACGATCGCGTCAAATAAAAGCCAGCGACTTTTACGATTTTAATGAAATTTATGCGGTGGACCAATCCGTTTTTGAAACTCTTCTAAAGTTGGCACCCAAAAAAGAATTCAAGCATAAAGTGAAAATGATAGACAATAGAGATGTACATGATCCCTATTATGGTAATGAAGATGATTTTGAAGCTGTATTTCAACACTTGGATTCCTGTATTCAAAAATTGATTTCATAACTTTAAGTATGCATCAAGGTCAACTCATCCTTATACCGGTGACATTGGGTACTTCTAATCCTTTAGAAGTTTTACCTATCTCAATTAGAAAGAAAATAGAGCAGCTCAATCACTTTATCGTTGAGAATGAAAAAGCAAGTCGTGCCTTCATAAAATCATTAGCTCCTAGTAAAAAACAAGATAAATTAAAGTTTTTTCAACTAAACAAATACACTAATGAATCTGAATTACCAGAGTTCCTAAAGCCTTGCCTAGATGGCATATCTATTGGGTTAATGTCCGACGCTGGATGTCCTGGTATTGCTGACCCGGGAGCGGCAATTGTCAAAATTGCGCATCAATTAGACATAACTGTCGTGCCTATGGTTGGGCCAACATCAATTATATTAACCTTAATGGCTAGTGGATTAAATGGGCAATCTTTTGCATTTAATGGTTACCTGCCCATTGACACGGGCCTCAGAAAACGAAAAATTAAAGACCTAGAAAAAAGAGCGAAGTCCGAAGGGCAATCTCAACTATTCATGGAAACTCCATATAGGAACAAGAAACTTTTTCAAGATTGTTTAAAGTATCTTCATTCTTTAACATATCTGACCTTAGGGCTTAACATAACCTTTCCCAATGAGTATGTAAAAACAAAAAGCATTGCCGAATGGAAGAAAATTGAATCGACTATGAACTTAGATAAACAACCTTGTATTTTTGCTATAGGCAGTGAACAACCCTATCGATAAATCTTATTTCTATTTAACCATTTAGAATATTTTCGACTCTTCCTATTGTGCTCTTTCAATGTTTTTGAAAAATCGTGGTAACCAGGATTTTCAATATCAGCAACAAAGTAAAAATAATTGTGCTCTTCAGCATTTAACACTGCATCTATAGCGGACACGTCGGGCATTCCTATTGGCCCAGGAGGAATACCTTTATACCGATAAGTATTATACTTTGAATCAATTGTCAAGTCTTTATATAAAACTCTCTTAATGATAGTATCTCTGTCGTTCAAAGTCTCACGAATTGAATATAAAACAGTCGGATCTGCCTGAAGCTTGATACCATGCTTTAGACGATTCAAATAAACGCCTGCAATAGTGGGCTGTTCTTCTCGTTTAAGAGATTCTTTGTCAACAATAGAGGCTAAAGTATAAATTTCCGCAAAACTCAATTCTAATATTTTTGCTTTATTTCTTCTACTCTCAGTCCAGAATTTGAGATACTCATTAGACATCTTAGTCCACAATTGCTCCGCACTAGTATTCCAATAAAACTCATAGGTATTTGGAATAAGCATACTCATCATTTGCTTATAATTGAGTTCTGACTCATTTATTTTAGCCTTACTCTTGAATATTTCGATGATTTGAAGGCTATCACATTCCAATTTATTACCCATGTAAGCCGCAAAATCTTCTAGATAGTCTAAATTATTAAAAGTAATCTTTATGGGGTTATTTTGAGATCTTAACACATTGATTATCTGATTATTATTCAGGCCTTTTTGAAGTATAAATCGACCAGCCTTAATGTTAGAAAAATACTTTTTTCGTGCTGCGACAAATAGAAAGTCATCACTTCGTTCAATGTGAGGCTCTAAAATATTCATAAGCATTTTAGAAGACGTGTTTGTTGGAATTAAAACTTCTACCTTATCCTCTGTGAAATTTGTATTCGGCTGAAATATTTTGCGATATACACCGAAAGACAAGACACAACAAACAACTAAACCTAATACTAAGATGTATTTCAAAACTTTAGCAATCATTTTAATTTTTTTTGAAATAAAATCTGATCTCGACGGTCGTCATCTTGCTGAAATGATTCTTTAGTCTGATCATCTGCTTCAATATAGTTCATTTCATTAAAAAGAGAAATACTGGCTTGGTTATTTTGGAGAACATGGGCGAATACATATTTACAGTATAGAACCTCTCTTAAATAAGACTCTAACAAAAATAAAGCTTGTTTCGCATACCCTTTTCGTCGATAATTCTCGTCATAAATAATAATCCCCACACCTATTTGCTGATTAAAAGGATCATATTCAAATAAATCTATACAACCTATCTGTCCATATTCTTGAATTTCTATAATATACCTGAATTGCCGACTGAGCAAAATAGGTTGTTTCGCACCTTCAATGAAACTTCTCAGTTCACTGGTAGTAAGCGACTTTTTTGTTCCGCTTAAATGCCAGTAGGCTCTGTCATTTTCGAGTTTAAAGAGAAAGTCAAAATCTGATGAATCAACCGCTCTAACAATAAGTTCTTCTTTTCTAAACAAAATTCAAGAAAGCTTAATTTCTCCTTTAAATACAAAGGTAGCTGGACCATTCAATTTAATTTGAGTATACCCCTCTAAGTCATAAACAAATTCAACACTCAACTGACCTCCTTTAGCATTAAAGTAAAGTTTCGTAACCGATGATTTTGACAAAATATGTGCTGACAAGGCTGCTGCAGTTATACCTGTTCCACATGCAAGAGTCTCAGCTTCAACACCTCTTTCATAGGTTAAAATTTCAAAAGTATCCTCTGTTTTTTTGGAAACAAAATTTACATTAATTCCTTCTTTGCCGTATGTGTTTCGAATTGCCCTACCCTCTTTATTGACATCGATATCTGTTAAGCTATCTCTGAATTCCACATGATGTGGAGAGCCTGTATCCACAAAACAGCAATGATCATTGAGTTTGTCGTAGTAGTCGACATTTTGTAGGTGAAGCGAAATAACTTTTTCAAAAACTTCAGCGCTATACAATTGGTTTTTAAAAATGAAATGAGTTTTTTTAGAAATTATATCTTGGTCTTTGGCGTACTGAACAACACATCTGCCGCCATTGCCACACATAGTGCTTTGGCGACCATCAGAATTGTAATACTCCATTTCAAAATCAACTTCCTGATGTCCTTTGAAAATCATGAAACCATCAGCCCCAACTCCAAATCTACGATCACATAAGGTTTCAATAAATTTTCTACTAAAGAACTCCTCCCTTTTTCGAAGATCGACTATTATAAAGTCATTACCAGCACCTTGATATTTAAAAAATTCCATTTTTTATTTTGAGCTGATAAAATTAAGACTCTAAGTCGATAAAAAAATAATTAATGTCTAATTTGATCTTCGTCTAAAGCTCCATATGAGAGCTTATCAAGCTTTAAAGAATCTGCATCCTCCTTAGCAGAATTGACTTTATAAGAAATAATATCTTTTGACCGCACCTTGTGCTTAATTAAAAAGTCCCTAATCGCTTGCCTGATGAACAATGAAACATTTTCACCTTGATTTTCAGCTAGGTGTTTCATTTGTAAATAATCTTGAGTATTCAAATACAAATTGACTCGTGTTTTTTTCATTTGTACACTGTTTGCAATAATTAACGTAAAATGTGACATTTTAGTATATCTAGAAGACACAAAAGCATTACATAATATGCAGATGTTATATACAAAAAATACAGCAATTCTTGAAAGGGTGAGCATTAAAACCATCAAGGGTTTACTGTTTTACATTGAGAATAAAAACGCATATCTGATCTAGTACATAAGTTATTTCTTGGATATCCTTTTTAAACTGTAGACCTATATTTAAGCCATAAAGGGTTCAAGTTGCGCAAAAAGAAAAATGTGAGAAAGAGGGCCCAAACTCTAAAACAAGAATAACATGCATCTCGTCTAATTCTTCCTTAACAAAATACTTTTTTGTAGTATTTTGGAACAATGGATGTAGAAATTATATCAAACATATCTGATCTCGAATTGGTGAAAAAATACAGAGCAATTGTGGACAATCTCTCAGATTTAGAACGCTTGGCCATAACTTTTACCTTTATAAGTTGTGTTTATATTCTCTCAAGAATTATAGATTACTACAGAAAAAAGAAGTCTTGAACAATTCAAAATGAAAATGGTTGTCATTCAACCCTATAGAGCAACAAGCTTTAGCTTGACTCGATTGAACCTTTTTGTTTCAAATTGTATTGATAAATCACTAAATAATACTATATCCATACTTAAAATATGGGGGAATCCTCAAAAAAAGACCCCTAGCATTAACTAGAGGCTTTAGTTTTTCTGATACTTGAGTAAGACTCAGACATCTTTCGTTTTTTACTTAGACTCCTTAAATACTCTGCCTGTAGATCAAGATAGTTTAAATACATTGTTTTGAGTTTTTAATAATTACTTAAAAAAACGGATTGAATTATTATTTATTGCATTAAAAAAGTATATAGTAGTCAAGAGAAAACAAAACCCTAACGCTTAATGCGCTAAAAAACAGAATAAATTTTTAAACGTCTGAACGATCACCTATCAACTTGCCTTAATCTTATTTTTAGCTCAGATAAAAAAAATTGGTTTTTTCACAAAGTAGAAATGAATATATCATAGCTACATTAATAATTTAGACGTTAAATAGACGTTAAAACTTTTAAAATGCATTTTCAAAAATTTATTTTTGATTAAAAATTAATTGAATGAAAAAAGTTACATTATTATTCACTTCCCTTGTTTCTGGTGTTTTGGCCGTTTTTCTCTACGCTCAATTTTCTAGAACAGAGACCTCCTCTGCTGTTACAGAAAGAAATATCCAACCTATTTTTCAAAATGTTAATCTTACAAAATCGCCATCAGAAGTTGTAAGTGATTTCACAAATGCCGCAGAAAAAACAATTAATGCGGTAGTTCATGTCACAAACTTTCAAGAGCGTTCAGGTTTTAGTCTGTTTGACTTTATGTATGGATCTCAAAATGGTAATTATCAAAAGGAGATTGAAACTGGTACAGGTTCAGGTGTGATTATATCGCCCGACGGTTACATCGTAACTAATACTCATGTTATTAAAAATTCGAGTAATTTAAATGTCACTCTTAACAATAAAAAATCATATAAAGCCAGTGTCGTAGGTTCAGATGCAGAGTTTGATATCGCCCTTATTAAAATCGAAACCCAAGACGACCTTCCTTTTTTGGCTTTCGGAAATTCTGACTCTGCACAAATAGGTGAATGGGTTTTGGCTGTAGGAAATCCATTTAATTTAACCTCCACAGTAACTGCAGGCATTATCTCTGCCAAAGCAAGATCTTTATCCGAACGCAATCCCCAGTCATTTATACAAACCGACGCAGCTATCAACCCAGGAAATAGCGGAGGTGCACTTGTCAATACCAACGGAGATCTTATAGGAATTAACACAGCTATTAGCTCTAGAACTGGTAGTTATGTTGGATACTCTTTCGCAGTACCTTCAAATATTGCCAAAAAAGTAGTTGAAGATCTTTTGGAGTATGGAAAAGTTCAAAAAGGTATTCTCGGTATTTCAACCATGAATGAAAATAGTTCCGAAGCAATTGAACTCGGACTCGACCAAATTGAAGGTGTTTATGTCGCCAATGTATCTGAAGATTCTGGAGCTGAAAGAGCTGGAATCAAAGAAGGTGATGTCATTAAAAGAGTCAATGGTGTTAAAATTGGAAAGTTCAGTGCACTTGTTGGATACTTGTCTTCTAAAAGACCGGGTGAAAAAGTAAAAGTAGCTGTAGATAGAGATGGAGCATTTCTCGAATTCGCTGTAGAACTGAGTAAGCTCATGACTGTAGATTTACGCAACTTGGGTCTTCGAGTGAAAGATTTAACTGAAGACGATCAAAAAAATTACAAGAGAAAAACGGGCGTTAAAATTATCGCAGCCTCACAGTCATATAGAAATTACAATCTAGAAGGAAAGCTTCTTATTGCAATTAATGACAATGAAATCAAAGACATTAATGACGCAGAAGAACGCAGTAATAATCTCAGAAGAAATAAAAATTATTATACGGCCTTGACCTTAATTGACCAGAACGGCGAGAAAGAACGTATTTTATTCGATTAAGATTTAATACTTTAG
>NZIQ01000053.1 GCA_002691685.1 Flavobacteriaceae bacterium
AATAAAAATTTAACTTTGATTGAGTAATATTTCCATAATCTGTAAATAGTCAATATAACGTTTAGATAATTTTCAAAAATATTTTTTTCTCATCTTAAGGCAAAAAAATAAACGCCAACATTTTGTCGTAATACAAAAATAACTAATGTTATCGCTCTCGATTATTTGTAATTATTTTGAGAAATGCTCAATAATTAAAGCTCTAGAGTAAAATGTCAAGAAAAAGACTTGTAAGGAGGATATTGCATTTGATTTTAATTGGGCTATTGAGTGTGAGCTGTTCAAAATCTAATGGCTCGTCTGAAGTGTCAAACGAAGAACTCGATAGAAATTGGGAGCAATACACCATTTTTAAACAGGGTAATATCCCCCTACTGCTTATTTCAGTTCACGGCGGTGATATAGAGCCTGATTTTATTGAAGACCGCACGTGTTCACAGGCAGTTACTGTAAAAGATTTACACACACTAGAAATCACCCAAGGTATTGAATCTGAATTGGTGAAATTAGGTTATCAACCCTACGTGGTTATTAACAAACTTCACAGAAAAAAAATAGATCTAAACAGAAGCGTATCAAATGCTACTTGTGGTAATCCTATAACATCTGAATATTGGCAATTATTTCACGATCAAATTAAGGCCTACAGAAGTGAGATTGAAACTAAATTTTCAACGGGTTTAGTTCTTGATGTCCATGGGCATTCTCATGAGGTTCAGCGAATAGAATTGGGCTATTTACTCAGTGCAACAGACCTTAGGCAAGAAAATGAAACCTTAAATGAGGTGGCCTACAAAAACAAATCTTCTATTCGTCATTTAACCGAAAACTCTACTGGTCTTCAATTGAGTGATTATCTCAATGGAGCGCAATCTTTCGGACAGCTTTTTGAGGAAAGGGGGTATCCTTCTGTACCTTCTTTATCAGATAGGGCGCCAAAGGAAGGTGAAGCTTATTGGTCAGGAGGCTACAACACACAAGAATACGGGTCGAGATATTCAGGAGATGTTGATGCGATACAAGTAGAATTAAATATGACAAATGTTAGAAATAATGCTAGTAACCGAAGTCGTTTCACTAGATATTGTGCAGAGGTAATCCTATCTTATTTGGAAACTCATTATTAATAACAAGCCAAAAACAAATGCAAGAAAACGAAGCCAATAAAAAGAAAGAAATTAGAAAAGCCTGAATTTTTATTTTGATCACTATTATTCTAGCAACCCTTTTAAATGTTTACAATAGAATGAACAGCTAAAGTATTGCCATACAAGGTCTGAATCTACGCTGACTAATTAATCACTTCACTTGTTATTTTTAGTTGAGTTTCTAAATGTGCCCAATAATCAGCCTCCATTTTTTCGGTGTCGATGTCTGTGTAAATTTTGATTTTACGCTGCCTGTTCTCTGTAGGAGTAAAGAACTCTTCTTTAGTAACCCATTCAGGATGCGCTAAAGCCTCGATTATGGCAACGTCCCACATAATCCACCTTTCCTTAAGAGGGTCATCGGCAGTCCACCAACGGTTGTACGTTTCCCATCGGTTTGTGAGGTATTCTGCGAGAGCTCCCTTTGCTTTGAGTTCTTTGTCGACCTTTTTCTTTTCGAATACCAGATATTGACTTGTAGTTGCAGTCATCACACTTAAATCTAAATTCGGGTAATCGAGTAAATAATTCACTGCAAGAGTGTCATTACCCGAGTTGAACTCTTTCTTATCGTAGGTATTTGATTTGGGATTATGCCAAAAACCAAGGTAATGTACTCTGATTTTAGGAACTATGGTGGAATCTAACAGAATGGCCGAAGCCACATTAGTACAAGAACCCAGTATAACCAAATTTAACTTTTCATCTTTAGGCATTTCATGTGCTTTTTCAATCATAAAACGAGCAGCTTCAGAAGGCTGTGGAGTTTTTTTCGATTTTAATGGATCATTACTTCCTAAAGGCAGTGGAATGTCTTTACGTTTCAACAAACGCACGATGTCTTCATTGATTTTTTGACTTTCTTTTACCGTGCTATCCGTAGCAAGTGGCGAAATATGAAACTGTGCTGAAGAAATACCTAATAAGTCAAATTCTGCCGCGCCTACTGCTCTAACCAAAGCGAAAAGATCATCTACCTCATTGGCTGTATCTGCATCTATAATTAAAGGGAGCTTTTTAGATTGCTTTTGATTAAAACAACCCATTGAGAATAAGACAAAAGTGATAATGAGCCCGAGCTTCTTTTTCATGGTTTAGATATAAAAACCTCTATTAAACTCGATAATAATCACCTTTCCAATTGGTGATGGCCGTTTTAATATCGTTTGCTGAGAGTTTTTCGCTAACCGCTCTGTCTAATAAATCTGGAAACTCTTCATCACTTGCAAATCTGAGTGCAATGATTTGTGACATTCGTAAGGTATCAGGATACTCCTTTTTGGCAAGCATATAATAACGCAATCGCTCCTCGGCACGAATGGCTCTATCTTGAGCTCTTAGCGGAAATATTCTAATATACCAGACCATCACATGCAAAGTAAAAACCAATAAAACCATAAGCGTTGCCGGATACAGCTGTTCTTCAGGTGCGTGAAATAAATAACTGACTGAACCACCTAAAAGTAGAAGGAGTAATACAAATAATAGGCCATGAAAGCCTTTTACGTATTTCTTGTGATTTGAAAAATTTTGACCGTTCATTTTCATTATATCTGAATTTAATCTGTTAAATGTTCTTTTGTGAATTTTTTGACCACCAATCAAAAGCCTTGATTTGAATAATTGTTGATGTTACAAGAGGACTATTGTGCTCTTATTCAAATCTAATGATTTCAGCTCTTTATTTTTAGTTTCATTTTATATGGCTAATGAAATGCCTAACTTGTTGAAAAAAACTTGCGCTGCAACAATTTGCATCTGCTTATGATTGGCTATGAACCGTACTCGAATTCAAGATTACAAAAAAATTGAAGAGGCAAAAGACCTCGACAGTATAGTAAACGATAAGCGAAAAAGAAAGAGAGCTACCAAGAAAAAAGCTACGCGTAGAAATCGAAGATATCAGAACAATCTTCTCAATCACTTGACTAAAAATATAGACGAAGAATATAAAGACTAGACTTGTATGCCTGTTGTACTTCCACATCACACCCTTGAAGAAATTCCTAAACTCTTATATGCAGAATTAAAGAAGGGAACGGTCCAAAAGAAACACCCTTTCAAAAATGTAGTCCTCTCCACATTGACTAAAGAAACATCTATGTCTAGATGGGTAGTATGCAGGCATGTGACTGCTGAACAAGGCTTTTATATTTACACTGATAATCGTAGCCAAAAAATTCTTGAATTGAAACAAAACCCAAATTGCAATTTGCTGTTTTATCACGACCGACAAGGACTTCAGATTCGTTTTAACTGCAAAGGGAAGATACATAGACAAAACGAACTAACCGATAAGTATTGGCCCGGTGTAAAGGGATATAGCGCCGAGAATTACACCACTTCTTTAGCTCCTGGAACACCAATTGCATCTATAGAAGATGGTCAAGAATTCCTTAAAAATATTACTGATGAATACTTCACTGTTCTCGAATTGAACCCCTACACTTTCGAAGTATTACAACTGAGCCGTGAAGGTCACATTCGAGCGAATTTTGAAAAAACAACAGATGACCAATGGAAGGGAAGCTTTTTAGTGCCATAGAGCAATAATATATTCAACTATTTATTTAGGTTTGGGTCTAAAGGCCTTGATTACTTGTTCATCAGTTTCTAAGTAAGGTCCGTTGATAAGATCTATACAATAAGGCACTGCGGGAAAAACCGCATCGAGACATTCTCGAATAGATTTTGGCTTTCCAGGTAGATTAATCACCAAACTTTTACCACGAATGCCCGCTGTTTGCCTGGATAAAATTGCAGTCGGAACATACTGTAGGCTTACTTGTCGCATTAATTCTCCAAAGCCGGGTAACATTTTTTCGCAAACGCTTTCTGTAGCTTCAGGTGTTACATCTCGTAGAGCAGGACCTGTTCCTCCTGTTGTGACAATTAGCGCACAGCTGAACTCATCAGCCATTTGTTTTATGGTATTTTCAATTGTCTTTTGCTCATCAGGGATGACTTGATAAATAGGCTCCCAATTTGTTGTAAGATAATCATTCAAGGTCTCAATAATTGATGGTCCAGAGAGATCATCATACTCCCCCTTGCTCGCCCGATCTGAAACGGTAATGACACCTATTTTTATTGGCCTAAGACTATCCAACTTCAATGTTCTGATTAGTTGCGAATTTCTTTTAATACCTCCCCTTTAAAAGAAACTTCTAAATAGAGCTTTGAAGAATCCTTTTTAAGAGATACTTTATACCCTTGAAGTTCTTCATTATTCACTGCGATAACTTGGGTTATTTCATAATCGGTATAGCGCTTTAAAACAGCTCTCTCAATATCCTCTGGCATTCTGTCTTCATAAGAAACTGTGTTCATATGTCTTCTTGCCTCAACAGCGTAACCTCTTTGTTCTATAAATCTATTTGGTTTCCCATTTGATTGTTTAATTAATTCAAATTGGTCGTATAAGTCTCCAGTTGCTGTGTAAGACTTATATGTGAGCTTATCGTTATCAATATCAATGAGCTGAACCAATTGTGTGTTTTCAGCGGCCCGTTCTCTTTCTGCATTCCATCCATCCCAGGCATTAGGTCTCAAATCGTACATTTTACCTCCACTGACAGAAACTACGTAAACTGTACCTGTATAATCACGCTTGTTTAGTCCATCTAAAATGTTTTTTTCATCTGCTGCTAAATAAGGTTCTACTCGACCCCGAGCATAAGCGTGGTCATGACCTTGTAAGGCAAGATCTACCTTGTACTTATCGAAAAGTGGTTTCCAAAGTTTTCTCAACTTCACATTATCCCTGCCTGAGGAAGCAGAAAATAAAGGGTAATGATAAGTAACTATGGTCCATTTATTTGGATTATTTGAAAGTATTTCTTCAAGCCAATCAGCTTGTTCTTTCAATTTTCTTAAGCTGTTCAAAACTACAATACGAGCTCCCTGATGGTCGATAAAATAATTTGTCTCTTCTAAGCCTTTGACACCATTAGTAGGCAAAGTAAATTGGGGTCTCCATTGAAGCGACAACTCTTTTTTGCCTTTTTTGCCAGGCAAATATCCATACTCATGATTTCCGGGAGTGACGATTGAAGGCAACATGCTATGAATCCAACCGCCTGCTGTATACCACTCGTGCCACTGATCTTCGTCATGGGCATCGTTAATTAAATCACCCGCATGAATAATAAAGCTAGCATCTGGACCTTTTCGGTAGCCTTCTCGAATGAGTCTCGACCATAGCTCCAAGATGAAATTTTGTGCATCACCCACATATAAAAATGAGAAAGGAGCTTCTTTATCTGAAGCCGTTTTAAACTGAATCCATTCACTCCAAATTCGACCATCTCCTACTCTGTAGGCATATAAAACATCGGATTCAAGGTCGTCAAAAGTAACCGAATGATAATTTGACAAGACATGCCTATCATTTTCAGTGAAGTCTAAAGTTTCAGTTTTTGCAGCTATCGTTCTCGCATTTCTCCAAAACTTTGGTGCAGCTGTAGCCACGGCAATCTCAGCAAAAGCCTCTTTGACTTCATCAGAAGTTCGCCAAGTTACACTAACAGTCTTCTCCGGATTTTCGCCGTAATTAATCGTTATATGGTCTGGATGATTATCTGGCTTACTCCAGTTTTTGTAAAACTCAGGAATTTTGTAAGTCCTTTGCTGGGCAATTAGACTGAAATTAAAAAAAAGGAAAAGGCTAAATAAAACTGAAATTCTATCAGGTTGAAGTACAATGAAGTTTATATTTTTAGTCGACATAAAATGGTGATTATTTTAGATTTAAACTACGATAATAATATACTAGATTACTACTTATCCCATAAAAATAGACAACATTGCAAGAAGAACCTGCTGAAGTAATACATTGTTTAACGTATTAATTGAAAGACAATTTTAAATTAACACTATGGTGAAATGCACGACAGCATTTGTAATCCCAAACCTTTAATTGTTTACTAAATGTGTAATGCTAAACTTAGTTGTTCTATTGATAACATTTAATCGCTTAAATTGAGATATAAATTCATTTCGATATGCGTACGTTTTTGTTTCTCTTTCTTTTCTTTCCATTAAGCAGTCATGCGCAATCAGAGGATAACTCCATTTACTACGACAACAATTTCTTTTTAATCGAAGGAACAATCGTTGCCGATTCTCTTAAAGAAAGCCCTTATGACAGACTTCCATCTTCTTATAAAAATCTTGTAAGAAGGCCCGTTTGGGATATCTCCAAGTCTTCTGCAGGTCTCTCTGTTCGATTTTTGACCAATACCACTAAACTCAAAGTTAAATGGGAAGTATTAAACGACTTTTCAATGAATCATATGCCAGATACCGGAATCAAGGGTGTCGACTTATACTACAAAAATGGTGAACAATGGCAATACATCAATACTGGGCGACCTCAAGGTATGATCAGTGAGTATACGCTCATCGAAAATATGACCGAAGAGATGAGGGAGTTTAAACTATTTCTTCCGCTTTATGACGGGATAAAAAATATTCAGATTGGTATTGATCCAACAAGTACCATTACAAAAGCCCTAAAAAATCCAAAGAAACCTATCATCTTTTATGGTACAAGTATTACACAAGGGGGATGTGCGTCTCGCACGGGCATGGTACACACTAATATAATTGCTCGTGAGCTAGATATCGATGTCGCTAATTTTGGTTTTAGTGGAAATGGTCGAATGGAGCAACCTATAGCCGAATTGATTTCTACTGTAGAGCCTGCGCTCTATGTCATCGAATGCATGCCGAATATGATTAAGCCAGAATTAATTACAGAACGAACAATTCCACTGGTTAATACCATACGAGTAAAAAACCCAAATACCCCCATTATTTTTGTCGATTTATTCAAATCTCCCATGACCTTTTTAAATACTAAAATGAAAAATGAAAACACGGCTATGGACGATGCTTTAAAGGCAGAATTTGACAAAATGATTGAAAGTGGTTACGACAATATCTATTTCATAGAGACCCCAAAACTCACCGAATCTGAACATGAAGGCACTGTTGACGCCATTCATTTTACAGATCTTGGATTTCAGAGGTATGCAGACTTTTTAATCACGCAATTCAAAGCTTTTGAATTACTCGCTCCTTAAACCGAAATTTATTTTATTTCATGAAAAAGTCTTGTTTTCAAATTGTTGTACTATTTCGTCTGTATTTCTATTCATCTGCTCAGACCATTTTGAACTTGATGGCCAACAAAGCATATTAATGACTAGTAAAGGACTAGGTCAAGATTCCACCTTTAATCCGTTTGAAGGAGAAAATTGATATGTATTAATTCAAAACCTTGGCGAGGAGTTATTCTCAGCGCGTTTTACGTATAAAGGTGAAGTCGTTGATATAACGGAATGTCAATCCCTCACAAACCCAAAGAATTAAACTCTTGATTGGCCAAGAACTTTATTTACATCCCGAACCGAGAAAAAAGACAATGGCAAGTATATCGTATCAAAAAAATAGAATAAGGAGTATTAAATCAACTCATAAGCTTTGAATTGTACCCGACTTGAGCTTACATTTACGGCGTGAAAAATTGCCTATCATTTCTATTTATACTTTTGTTGACGTCATGTGGCACGCATCTAATAACACCTATAACGGGTACTGGTCAAATGAGAAACCTTATGTGGTTTGGTGATTTAGAAGGAAAAATTGTTGCAGATTCACTGAATAGTAATGTTGCATATGGCCATGATCCTATTGAATTTTTAAAAGGTGAAATACTGTTTTTTGAAGGACAAACTTTTGAATCTAAGGTGATCGACTCATTACACCACAAGGTTGAACAAACCTCATCTTCGCGTGCTCCATTTTTTGTCTATTCCACAGAGAGTGATTTGAAAGAAGAAACTATTCCTCTAGAGAATTTTACGTGTAAATCAACTGAAAAATTGATCGATTCGCTGTACAGCGACTACCAAAACCACATGCTCATTCTTATAGATGGCCTGTTTGACGCTATAACAGTTCCCAATGTAAACCTAGCTAAAGAAAGTAAGGTGGCTTCACCAAATGAAGTTCGCAAGGACCTTTCCAACTATAGTTATAATAATGTTAATGGGTCCTTAGTTGGCTTTTTTTCAAGAAAACACAAAGCTATTTTTACACACCATGACAGCTTTTTTCATGCGTATTTTATCTCTGATAACCGAGACTTTTTAGGTCATGTGGATGCTTTAGATTTTAATTGGACTGACGCGATCTTCAAGGTTTCAAAATAATGGAAGTAAGAATCAATAAATACCTAAGTGAAATTGGCTTTTGTTCACGTAGAGAAGCGGATAAACTTCTCGAAAAAGGAAGGATTACTATAAATGGGAGAATTCCAGAACTTGGCACTAAAGTTAATAAGGGAGATGTCGTTGCTGTTGATGGTGAATTAGTTGGTGTTCGTAAAAAAAAACATGTTTATATCGTTTTAAATAAACCAAAGGGCATTGTTTGTACGACAGATCGCCGCTCTGAAAAAGACAATATTATTGATTTCATTGGGCATAAAGAGCGAATTTTTCCAATAGGTAGACTTGATAAGCTTTCAGAAGGCTTACTATTATTGACTAGTGATGGTGATATTGTGAATAAAATTTTAAGAGCACGTAATAACCATGAAAAAGAATATATAGTCCATGTGCACCAGCCCATAAATTATGAATTCATATCTCGAATGCGAAATGGTTTACCCATTTTGGGCACAAAAACTAAAAAATGCTTTGTCGAACAAATTAGCCCTCAATCTTTCAGAATTATCTTGACTCAAGGTCTCAATAGACAAATTAGGCGTATGTGTGAATTTTTAGACTACAGAGTTACAAAACTCAAACGCATACGAATTATGAATATACATTTGAATCTAGAAGTTGGACATTGGCGTGACCTAACTAAAGATGAGCTCACTGAACTAATTAAACTTTGTGAGCATAGTTCGAAAACTTAGTATTTGAAACATTAAAAAAATAGCGAATTCAAAACCTTGGTGGTCTCAGTACCTTTTGGTTTTGTTTTGTTTATTCTTACGATTTCCTTTAAAGCTCGATTTGTTTTGATGTGAGTTTCCTCGAATAAACTTCTTTTTTTTGGTCTTTTCAGCACTTTTTGGTGGCACTTGCACTCCTTTTAAATTTTGAGATTCTTCAACAAATGGGTGATCTGAAACTATTTCAATCTTTTTATTTATTAATTGTTGAATGTCCCTTAAATACGAATGCTCTTCTATACTACAAAAAGATATTGCCCTTCCACTAGCTTGAGCTCTGCCAGTTCGACCTATTCTATGAACATAGGTCTCCGGTACATTTGGCAAGTCATAATTTACAACTAAAGACAAATCATCAACATCAATTCCACGCGCAGCTATATCAGTTGCAATAAGTACACTTAGAGAACCATTTTTAAAATCATTTAAAGTCTTTTGACGCCTGTTTTGACTCTTATTACCATGAATTGCGGCAGCATTAATTTGCTCTCTACTTAATACTTTAACTATTTTATCTGCACCATGTTTAGTTCTTGAAAAAACTAAAACGGAGTCAGATTTATTAGCTTTTAACAGATTAATCAAAAGCTTAGATTTATTTGATTTACTAACTAGATATAGATATTGATCTACTTTTTCAGCCGTTGTCTTGTTGGGTTCGATAGTCACTTTTTCAGGATTACCTAAAATCTGTTCAGACAATTTAATGATTGAGCGAGATAGTGTCGCAGAAAAAAACAATGACTGTCGTTTTGAAGGTAATTTTGCCAGTACTTTTTTGATGTCATTGATAAAGCCCATATCGAGCATCTGATCCGCCTCATCCAAAACAAAATATTTGATGAATCTAAGAGAAATAAATCCCTGACCCATAAGATCGAGCAATCGCCCAGGGGTAGCGACTAGGATATCTGTGCCATGCCGCAGACTTTTTGTTTGTGTGTGTTGCTTAACCCCGCCAAAGATGACTACACTCTTAGCACCTGTATACTTTGAGTAAGCTTTAATATTATCATTGATTTGAATCGCTAATTCTCTTGTTGGAGTAATAATCAGCGCGCTTGGTGAACTCTTACCTCTTCTGTTCTTATTCGAGTTATAAAGATGTTGAAGTATGGGAATGGTGAAAGCCGCAGTTTTTCCAGTACCGGTTTGAGCACAGCCCAATAGGTCTTTATTATTTAACAATAAAGGTATGGATTGTTGTTGTATTGGTGTTGGGTTAGAATAGCCTTGTTCATGCAAGGCTTTCAGTATTGGAGAACAAATCCCCAAGTCTTTGAATAGCATCCTTCTAAGGTACAGCTATTGTTTTGATTCGCCTAGAGCTATGGTAAAAGGTTTTAATATGAACTTACGAGGATCAATTCTCAAAAGATAATTTTTTAATTGCTTATTGCAATTTTATTTGTTACTTTGCCTGCTCACATCTAACCGATAAAACATGAGAAATTTATTTATGCTGTTGTTGATTGCAGCTTTTACGAGTTGCGAGATGCCAACAGACCAATCCGTAATCAAAACAGACGATGAACTAACCGCAAATATTGAATTCTTACTTGACAAGTATGTCAATAATGAATTTGATTTTTCCGAATATTATGCCGATGATGTTGTTTGTAAAATCAATAACATTGAATTCAGCGGGTATGACAATCTGATACCAGGATTTCAAGCACACCACGAAATTTTATACACTAATATATCTATTGAAGATTTATATGTACACACAAACTATTTCGCAGACGGAGAAGTTTGGTCGAATGCATGGTTTACCTGGAAAGGAACTGGGCAAACGACAGGTGATGACTATTCGAATCGAGGGCATTTCGATTATAGATGGGAAGACGGAAAAATCGTTGAACTTCTAGCTTACTACAGTGAAACTGCTGAAATGACAGAAGCAGCAGCTTATGCGGCGGCTAATGCTGAAGAGTAAATAAAACTTTGTCCAAAGCTTACTTGAACTATACTGTTTCAGGGGTACACGATGTGTACTCCTGACTTTTTTGGACCCTTGAGAGTCGTTAGATTTGAGTATTGTTTATCGGGTAATTTGAGAAAATAATTATCCCCTTTGGAGTAGAGAAATAGACTCTTTTGTCTTAATCACTAAAGGTCTTGTTAAATGACACTATAAGCTTTTTAGCCCTTTCTACATCGCTTTCTAAAACTTGTAATTCTACACTGTTTTGAGGAACAGCAAACCCTGCCAATCGGCCAGATTCGTTGGAATCTTTTATTATAGATGAAATTCCGTTTTCCTCTAAATAAAGCGCTAGTCCGTGAATAAAAATTGCGCTTTCTATGTACACCTTAATATGCTTGCTCATAAGAAGACTTGAATTCATTCTAATACTATTTCGAAGTTAAATGATTAATAAAAACTAAAAAAACAATTATATTGTATATTACAAGTAATATAAACTGATCAATTTTTTTACAATGGGGAACAAACATGAAACTTTCACTTTCAAACTCGGAGATTTTAAACTACAAAGTGGTAAAATCTTAAAAGATGCTTTTTTAATTGTTGATGTTCAGGGAGAGCTGAATTCAGCCAAAAGCAATGCCATTGTATTTGCCACATGTTTTGGTGGAGATCACAATTTTAATCAAATGGGTATTGGTGAAGGAAGAGCATTAGATCCTTCAAAATATTGTATAATTTCACCCAATCTTTTTTGCAGTGGACAATCATCTTCTCCAAGTAATGCAAGTCCTTCTCAAAAGGGATCAAAGTTTCCCTTAGTTACATATTACGACAATATAAATGCCCAAGATAAATTATTACAAGAATACTTTGGTATAACAAACCCCCTTCTGTATATCGGATTTTCTATGGGGGCGCAGCAAGCTTTTCATTGGGGCGCATTGCATGGAAGTAGAACCGGTGGTATTGTACCAATCTGCGGCACCGCTAAAACAACATTTCAAAATTGGATAGCATTAGAGGGTTGTAAGTTGGCTCTAACTGCAGATGCCGCTTTCGACAATGGAAATTATACCTCACCTCCATCTATTGGATTGAAGGCATTTTCAATGAACTATACTTCTCGTTTATTTGATCAAAAAGGATATGAAGAGAACCTGCATTTAGGTTTATTTGGAGGTCTTGCTGACGACCATGCTTATTTTCAAACTCTAAATGACCTCTTTAGTGGTATTGATGCAAATAATCTCATAGGCATGGCTAATACTTGGCAACATGGTGATATTGGAAAGCACGAAAAATTTGGAGGCAGCACTGCCAAAGCCCTTTCGAATATTACTTGCCCAGCCCTAGTTATGCCGTCTTCGTCAGATATTTCATTTGTTGCTGAAGATAATATACCTGAAGTTAAAAAAATGCCCGACGCAGACCTTAAAGTCATTGATTCTAAATACGGTCACTTTGCGGGTAGTATGTCACCGGCACTATCCTCAGAAAAAGAGGTTAATTTCATCGATGATGGAATTAAAGACCTTTTAGAAAAAATAGGTTAGTCCTAAAATTTCGGGACGGATTGCCTTGAGATCATTTCTAATTTGCATTATATGAAAGTCCATGTACTGTTCTAACTTAACTTAGGTTTCTATACGTATGTTTTTATCTTGATGTTTTAATGCTAGCTTATGAGACTTGATATACGATTCTATGTAACACTTCTTATTGTATCTGTGTTATCTTGTTCAAAAGAAGAAATTTCACAAGAAGTAGATATCCCCGAACAGTTAAACTATAGAAACATCTCCTACTCCTCTGCATCAGAAGCACAAAAAATGGATATTTACTTGCCAAAAGGCGAAGGACCTTTTCCTGCAGTTTTTGTAATTCATGGAGGAGCTTTTAAGGCTGGAGATAAATCCGCTATGCTTCCTTATGCAAATGATTTGGTCAATCGAGGATTTGTTGCCTGCTCCATAAATTATAGACTTAGCACTGAAGCAACATTTCCAGCTGCGGTTCACGATACTAAAGCAGCTGTTCGTTATATT
>NZIQ01000054.1 GCA_002691685.1 Flavobacteriaceae bacterium
CTGCTGTTTATAGAGAAAAAGACCCTGTTGTATTGGCTTCTGTAAATAATGATAGTCTTCAGAGCTTCGTACGGAACAATGCGAATCAAAAAAGCCAATACCTAAAATTAGATGCTAATGAGATAACAGCTTTGGTGAGTTATAGCGATGGAAGTACTCAAAAGATAGAACAATTTTAAGGTGATGGGTTTATGTCGCAATCCAGTCGTTTTTTGACCCTTTCCAAAGAAGTCAGTCAGGTAGAAACCTTTGACGCTGAGCAAAAACAAATTCGATTGCTCAAATTCTAAAAATGAAATTTCGATTAATTCTCAGGTTATTCTTGTTTTGCTGTCTTTTTCCTATTCAGGCTCAAGATGATTCGGAGGTACTGTCTTGGAGTATATTTAACAATTGAAGAATTTTACGATAATAAGTTTGAACCTGTAAAAGATTGGCAAATAACTTCAGATGAGAGCTGGCAAGACTGGCGAGAATCGACCTATGGCTCTGATATTTATAAGTTCAAGGTACAGTATTAAAAAGCAATGTTTAATTTTTCGATGTAGCGATGTGCTGAGCAATCAGGTCGGCATGTATAATAGAATTTTCGATGAACCATTTATGCGTTTTCATTCCGCCTACAATAACTCCAGCGAGATAAATTCCAGGAATATTACTTTGCATACTCTGCTCGTCGTAGGATGGTGCTTTATGTTCATCCTCAATTAAGCTTACACCTAATTCATTGAGGAATTGAAAATTAGGCTGATAACCTGTCATGGCTAAAACAAAATCATTTTCTAATCGAAGAGTTTCATCAGGCGTTTGAATGATGACATGATCTGAGGTAATTTCCTTAAGCTCACTTTGGTAATAAGCCTTTATGCTGCCTTCTTCAATACGATTGATGATATCGGGTCTGACCCAATATTTAACGCGTTGTCCCACTTCACTACCTCTAATGACTAAAGTAACATCAGCACCTTTCCTGTGACACTCTAAGGCGGCATCAATAGCAGAATTACTTGCACCTACGACAACTAGTTTTTGATTGACGTAATAAAATCCATCATCAAAATAATGACTCACTTTTGCCAGCTCTTCCCCTTTGATATTCAATGCTTTGGGAATGTCAAAAAATCCAGTGGCTAAAATTACTTGATGGGCATTGTAGGTGTTTTTATCAGTGTGAACAAGAAATTTTAATTGTTTTGTAGCTTTGGAACTTTGATTTTCTATACGATCTACTTTTTCAAATAGTTGAATATTTAATTTGTATTGCTGAGCAACCCTTCGGTAATATTCAAGTGCTTGGTCTCGTGTGGGTTTGGTTTGATCACAGACAAAAGGAATCTCATCGATCTCTAATTTTTTAGAAGATGAAAAAAAACGCATATTTTTCGGATAGTTGAATAGCGAATTTACCAGAGTCCCTTTTTCGATAATGGTATAATCTATGCCCCTTTTTTGTAGCGCAATTCCACAGGCAATACCTATAGGACCTCCACCAACAATGACGACTTCTGTAAATTTCATGAGCCTTTTTTGAGATCTAAAATGACTTGTTTAGGAGTTGCGCTTTTGAATACAGCGCTTCCTGCAACTAAAACATCCGCGCCTGCTTGGTGAATGTCGTGTGCATTACTTAGGTCTACTCCTCCATCAATTTCAATGAGTGCATTGGAATTATTTCGATCGAGGAGGCTTCTTAATTGCTTTATTTTGTCTAGGGTTTTAGGAATAAATTTTTGACCCCCAAATCCTGGATTTACACTCATCAGACAGATGATATCTATTTCTTCTATACAATCCTCTATTAAATCGATACGACTGTGAGGATTTAGAGCAACCCCCGATTTTAATCCGAGTTGACGAATGTGATTTAGGGTTCTGTGTAAATGATTACAAGCTTCAAGATGAACTGTAATGTGATCTGCGCCTAAATCCGCGAAGGTGTCAAGGTAGCGATTAGGATCAACAATCATTAAATGAACGTCTAGCGGTTTTTGCGCTATGGGTTTGAGTTGTTTGATAATAGGCATTCCAAATGATATGTTTGGAACAAATACCCCGTCCATAACATCGACGTGAATCCAATCTGCATCTGATTCTTCGATCATTCTAATTTCTTTTTCTAGGTTCATAAAATCAGAAGCTAGAATAGAGGGTGCAATTAAGGGTTGTTTCATGTTGTAAAATTAAGATAAAGCAAAAAAAACTCCGACTTATGTCGGAGTTTAAATCATCAATCAAAAAACGAACAGTTGTAACTGTCGGTATGCAAAATAATCATTTTTTTTTAACCGAGATAGGTTTTGAGAATTTTGCTTCTTGATGTGTGCTTTAGTCTTCGAATCGCCTTTTCTTTAATTTGTCGAACTCTCTCACGCGTTAAATCAAAGGTTTCGCCTATTTCTTCAAGTGTCATAGAGTGCTGTCCAGCAAGGCCAAAATACAATCTTACCACGTCGGCTTCTCGAGGTGTTAAGGTATCTAAGGCACGCTCAATTTCTGTTCTCAAAGATTCGTGTAATAATTCTTTGTCTGGATTTGGTGATTCTCCCGAACGTAAAACGTCGTACAGATTCGAATCTTCTCCATCAATTAAAGGGGCGTCCATAGACACGTGACGTCCAGAATTTTTAAGAGATTGTTTGACATCTTCTACTGTCATGTCTAGTTCTTTAGCTATCTCTTCTGCAGAAGGAACGCGCTCATGTGCCTGTTCTAAGTGCGCAAAAGTTTTGTTGATTTTATTGATAGAACCGATTTTGTTCAGTGGAAGTCTCACAATTCTTGATTGTTCAGCTAGAGCTTGTAGAATTGATTGTCTAATCCACCAAACGGCATAGGAAATAAACTTGAATCCTCTAGTTTCGTCAAAACGTTGAGCTGCTTTAATGAGTCCAAGATTTCCTTCATTGATAAGATCAGGAAGCGTTAAGCCTTGATTTTGGTATTGCTTTGCAACAGATACTACGAATCTTAAGTTGGCTTTTGTCAGTTTTTCAAGGGCAATTTGATCACCTGTTTTTATTTTTTGAGCGAGTTCGACTTCTTCTTCTGCAGTGATTAAGTCTACCTTACCTATTTCTTGCAAATACTTATCAAGTGATGCGGTCTCTCTATTGGTGACCTGTTTTGTAATCTTGAGCTGTCTCATAGTTGTGGATTAATTCTTACCGTGTAACCTTTATACGTAGAAAAACGCAAAAGGTTACACCAGTAGAATATTTTAACGTGAAATCGTTAATAATGGTATATTAATCTCTTTTTCTGTAGTCTCTTCTTTGATCAGATCTAGGTTTACCACCGCGATCTGATCTTGGTGGACGCTCTTGATATCCTTCAGGTTTTTCAAGAAGTGCTTTTCGAGAAACTTTTTCCTTCCTGGTACGAGGGTCAAAACCAAAATATTTTACTTCTATGATATCACCTAGGTTAACTACGTCAGTGACATTCTCTGTTCGTTCCCAAGCCAATTCAGAAACGTGAAGTAGAACTTCGTTTCCAGGGGCTTCCGTGTATTCAACAACCGCACCAAAATCAAGAAGTTTAATCACCTTGACCTCATAGCGCTCTCCAACTTGAGGTTTAAACATCAAAGATTCGATTGCTTTCAGAACTTTGTCGATTCCCTCTTGGTCTGTTCCTAATATTTCAACAACACCTTCACCATCCTCATTTTCATTAATAACAATAGTCGTGTTGGTGTCGGCTTGTAAATCTTGTATATTCTTACCGCCACTTCCAATGAAGGCTCCGATTAAATCTCCAGGCAAAATACTTGTAACTATTTTAGGTGCATGCGATTTGACTTCCTTATTTGGAGTGTCTATAGTTGCTACTAACTTATCTAAGATGTGAAGTCTGCCGTCCTTAGCCTGTATCAAGGCTTTGGTTAAGATTTCGTAAGACAATCCTTTGACTTTAATATCCATCTGACAAGCAGTAATACCATCGGCCGTACCAGTGACTTTAAAGTCCATATCACCTAAATGATCTTCATCCCCTAATATATCTGAAAGTACTGCATACTTGTTACTTTCGGGATCTGTAATGAGTCCCATCGCAATACCCGAGACAGGTTTTTTGATTTGTACCCCGGCATCCATGAGGGCAAGCGTTCCCGAACAAACAGTAGCCATTGATGAAGAACCGTTTGATTCTAGCACTTCAGACACTACTCGAACTGTGTAAGGGCAGTCTTCAGGTATCATCCCTTTTAAAGCGCGTTGGGCTAAATTTCCGTGTCCTACTTCTCTTCGTGATGTTCCTCTTAGTGGACGAGCTTCACCAGTGCAGAAGGGTGGAAAGTTGTAGTGTAGATAAAAACGCTCTTCGCCTTCAAGAGAGGGCATGTCAATTATATTCGCATCTCTAGAAGTACCTAAGGTCACTGTCGATAATACTTGTGTTTCTCCACGAGTAAAAATACCAGAACCATGTGTAGATGGTAAATAGTCAATCTCGCACCAAATAGGTCGAATTTCGTCTGTCTTTCTACCATCTAATCTAAGGCCTTCTTCTAAGGTTAAATTTCGAACTGCATTTTTCTCAGTCTTACTGTAATACTTTGAGATTAAATCTTTCTTTTCTGCCAATTCTTCTTCTGAAAATTCAGCCATTAAAGCTTCTTTGATTTCTGAAAAAGCGCTTCCTCTTTCTTTCTTAGAAGAACCTTGTTTGGCTACATCATAGATTTTGTCATAAATCATTGACTTTAGCTTTTCTTCTAATTCAAGGTCTTGTGCTTCAAATTCGTACTCGCGTTGTTCTTTCTTGCCAACTTGGGCAACAAGTTTATTTTGTGCTGTACACTGCACTTTAATCGCCTCGTGAGCGAACTTTATGGCTTCCACCATTTCTTCTTCTGAAATCTCTTTCATTTCTCCTTCCACCATCATTACTGAATCTTCAGAAGCACCAATCATCATATCGATATCAGATTCTTTGAGTTGAGCCAGTGAAGGGTTGAGTATCAGTTCTCCATCAATTCGTCCCACTCTTACCTCAGAAATAGGACATTCGAATGGAATATCAGAGAGTTGAATTGCTGTTGAAGCAGCTATTCCCACTAAGGCATCAGGTGTTATACTATCGTCATAAGACATCATTTGAATCATTAACTGTGTCTCAGAGTGGTAATCCTTTGGAAATAATGGACGTAATACACGATCCACAATTCGCATCGTCAAAACTTCTCCATCACTTGGTCTTGCTTCACGCTTAAAAAAGCCACCAGGAAAACGTCCTGCTGCTGCAAATTTCTCGCGGTAGTCTACCGTTAGAGGAAGAAAGTCAACGTCAGCAGACTTATAGTTAGAGACTACAGTACATAAAAGCATGCAGTTTCCCGATTGTACTACAACCGAACCGTGAGATTGTTTGGCTAATTTGCCTGTTTCAATAGAGATGCTTCTACCATCTCCGAGGTCTATGACCTCATTATATGTTTTTGGAATCATAAGGTTTTCGCAAATGCGATGTTTTTGAGTATAAAACTCAGTTGATAAATTGATCGAACGTCTTCCTGACGTTAAAGGGTTGTGTTGTGGTGATCAATAAAAGACAAAGGCAAAAAAAGGTGTGTTTTTATCAAAACACACCTTTTTAAGATTATTTTCGAATACCGAGCTCTTTAATTAGCTCACGATATTTTTGAATGTCTTTGTTTTTCAAATAGTCTAGAAGCGATCTTCGCTTTCCTACCAGTTTCACTAGAGACCTCTCTGTATTAAAATCTTTGTGATTTTTTTTAAGATGTTCTGTTAAATGGTTAATTCTGAAAGTGAATAAGGCAATTTGACCTTCTGTAGATCCAGTGTTACCTGCATCTCCACCGAAATTTGAAAATATTTCGCGTTTTTTGTCTTTAGTTAAATACATGCTAATATTATTTAAATGATTTTTATGTATTTCATTGATTATCAATGAGAGGGCAAAGGTACTATATTAATTCTAATCTGCAACTTTCTAACTGCGAATTGGAAGGTTTAGAATCAAATCGATATAGAGATTAATTTTTGATTTTAATTCTTTACGATGAACAATAAAGTCTAAAAACCCGTGCTCCTTGACAAATTCAGAGGTTTGAAATCCATCGGGTAATTCTTGACCCGTTGTATCCTTAACAACTCTTGGGCCGGCAAAACCGATTAATGCTCCTGGTTCAGCGATATTGACATCGCCGAGCATAGCATAAGATGCGGTAGTACCACCCGTTGTAGGATCTGTACAAAGCGATATATAGGGTATTTTAGCCTCAGCTAACTGAGCCAACTTCGCAGAAGTTTTAGCCATTTGCATCAGAGATAATGCAGCCTCCATCATTCTTGCTCCCCCAGATTTCGAAATCATAACAAAGGGAACTTTCTTTTTTCGGGCTACATCTATGGCTCTAGAAATCTTTTCGCCTACAACACTACCCATTGAACCTCCGATAAAACTGAAATCCATACAGGCAATCATGACATCTCTGCCATTGGATTTTCCAATCGCTGTTCTTACAGCATCTCGTAAACCTGATTTCACTTTTGCAGCGCTCAGCCGATCACTGTATTTTTTGGTGTCTTCGAATCGCAGCGGATCTTTTGAGATTATCTGTTCGTTGAGTTCTTTATATTCCCCATCAAATAAAATCTCAAAGTATTCCTTAGACCCTATACGAACGTGATAGTCGTCTTCAGGGCTTACAAAATCATTCTTTGCAAGTTCTTCAGATTCGACGATTTTTCCCGTTGGTGATTTGTACCAAAGACCTTTTGGGGTGTCTTTTTTTTCTTCGGTTAAGGTTTGGATACCTTTTTCTTTTCTTTTGAACCAAGCAGATGACATAGTCCTATAAATTTAGGGTTACAATGTATCAATATTGTTTAAATCCTCAAAGGCTTTTTTCAATCTGTTTCTAAAGGTGTCCTCTCCTTTTCTTAGCCAAACTCGAGGATCGTAGTATTTTTTGTTCGGGACATCGTTCCCTTCAGGGTTACCGATTTGGGCTTTTAGGTATTCCGCTTTATCACCCATATAATCTCTAATACCTTCTGTGAATGCGTATTGTAAATCAGTGTCTATATTCATTTTGATTACGCCATAGCCGATGGATTCACGAATTTCATCTAGGCTTGATCCAGACCCTCCGTGAAACACAAAATCGATATGGTTATGCGCAACACCGTATTTATCACTGATGTATTCTTGAGATTTTTTTAAAATCTCAGGAGTAAGTTTAACATTCCCTGGTTTGTATACCCCGTGTACGTTTCCAAAAGCAGCAGCTACAGTAAAGCGCGGACTAACTTTAGAAAGCTCTTCATAGGCGTAAGCTACTTCTTCAGGTTGCGTATAAAGTTTTGAGCTGTCAATATCAGTATTATCCACACCATCCTCTTCACCACCGGTAACACCTAATTCGATTTCTAAGGTCATGCCCATTTTATGCATTCGGGCTAAATACTGCTTACAAATTTCAATATTTTCTTCTAGAGGCTCTTCAGATAAATCGATCATATGAGAACTGAATAGAGGCTTTCCTGTAAGTTCGAAATGCGTTTCAGAAGCATCTAATAATCCGTCAATCCAAGGCAATAGTTTTTTAGCACAGTGGTCTGTGTGTAAAATTACAGATGCTCCATAGCCTTCGGCTAAATCATGCACGTGTTTTGCACCCGCGACAGCCCCTAATATAGCGGCTTTCTGACCATCATTAGAAAGTCCCTTTCCAGCGTTAAAAATAGATCCTCCATTTGAAAATTGAACAATAACGGGAGCATTTAACTCTGCGGCTGTTTCTAAAACAGCATTAATTGAATTAGACCCAACAACATTAACTGCTGGAAGTGCAAATGCTTTTTGTTTAGCAAGTGAAAAAATGGCCTGTACTTCGTCTCCGGTAGCTACCCCTGCCTTGATTTGAATTGACATTTGATTATAATTTGGTTTGTTTTGCCGGCAAATGTACTAATAAATAAAGATTAGAACGGATAGTTAATACCGATATTGAAAACGGCCTCTTTTCAATTTAAATCTCAAAACCATTTTTCTGAATCAGGTCTCACTGGGTTAGAGGTTTTAAATCCGGTATCAAATCGAAAAATCAAGTAACCAATAAAGTATAAGAATGAACTCATCAAAAAGGCTCATGTTCTGAACTTAACCTAAAATTGTAGGAATTCCAGCTATTTTAATCCATTTTTTTGGTTGAATGAAGAAAATATTATTTATTGCATATTGAAACCTAAAAATCAAAGGAAATGAAGAATCTCATTACCC
>NZIQ01000055.1 GCA_002691685.1 Flavobacteriaceae bacterium
AATAACCGTTTCGGCAACCTCTTGAACCGCTTGAATAAACTCAGGTTCGTGGCCATTACGAGCTTTTATTTCATCCATGAAAAGCCCTATTTTCTGATTGAGTAAGGCAATGTCCATAATATAATTGATAATTTTTCGGCTAAATTATATCATTTTCTAAAATTTCAAATAGCTTTTTTTAAGGATTTTTCAAATAGGTTGTTTAAAAATCCAATGCTATTGCTAAATCTTGAATTAAATCTTCAACATCTTCAATGCCAACGCTTAAGCGAATCATCCCTTCAGAAATCCCTATCGATCGCCGCTCTTCTCCACTCATACCTGCGTGAGTCATAAGAGCTGGAATTCCCACAAGAGACTCTACACCTCCAAGGGATTCAGCAGTGACAAAATAAGTTAAGCGATTGAGCAATGCCTTAGAATACAATAGACTGTCCTCTTTTGTTTCGAAGGAAAGCATCCCTCCAAAATCATGCATTTGAGACTTAGCAACCTCGTGATTAGGGTGATTGTTGAAGCCTGGCCAAAGCACTTTGCTTACGTTCTTGTGATTGGCGAGAAAATGGGCGATTTGAGCGGTGTTTTCACAATGTCTTTGCATTCTAACATGCAGTGTTTTTATTCCCCTCAACGCCAAGAAACTATCCATAGGGCCGCAAATTGCTCCAGTAGCGTTTTGAATAAATTTAATTTTATTTGCTAATTCCTCATCGCGCACAACCAAAACCCCAGCGACGATATCAGAATGTCCACCGATGTATTTGGTGGCTGAATGCATTACAATGTCTGCTCCCATTTCTAAAGGCCTTTGCAAGTATGGTGAAGCGAAGGTGTTGTCTACTGCAAATAGCAAATTGTGTAGTTTAGAGAGTTCTGCCAATTTTTGAAGATCGAGGATTTGCATGGTTGGATTTGTAGGGGTCTCGGCCCATATCATTTTGGTCTGCTCATTTATTTTCGAGCTCACTTCGTCTAAATTCATCATATCGACAAAATGAAAGGTAATTGCGTTTATGGCTCCTATCTTGTTAAAAAGACGATGTGTACCACCATACAAATCCCTACTTACAATAACTTCCTCTTTAGGTTTGATAAGCCGCATGACCGCGTCTATAGCAGCCATTCCACTGGCAAAAGCAAAGCCTGCATCACCGTTTTCTAAACTAGCCATTGCATTTTCAAAGGCTGTTCTCGTAGGGTTGGCCGTTCGAGAATATCCATACGCTTTTTTCACCCCTGCCTCAGGTATTACATAAGTCGAGGTTTGATAAATAGGTGGCATCACTGAGGCATAAGCCTTATCTGGGTTTTGATTTCCGTGAATGGTTTTACTATTAAATTTCATTTCTGTGGGCCTTTAAAAAGAATCTTAAACGAATATAAAGTACTTTTAAAGAGCGTCAGTTTATATATTTATCCGAAATACCATGCGATGAAAAAAATATTCCACCTCAGCACATGCAAAACATGTCAAAAAGCAATAGACTTTTTAAACCCTCCTAATGATTGTGAATTAATCGATATAAAACCACAAGGCATTTCTGCCAAAGATTTAGAGCAAATGAGAGCGCATACAGACAGTTATGAATCTCTGTTCTCAAGACGAGCCATGTTATTTAGACAACGTAATCTAGGCGATCAAACTTTAACAGAAGAAGATTATAAAAAGTTAATTCTTGAACATTACACTTTCTTAAAAAGACCGGCTATTTTAACCTCTAATGCCGTTTTCATAGGATCAGCCAAAAAAGCTCTAGAAGCAGCTCAAAAAGCCCTTCACGAATGAAAAAAAGGTATATCGCTTTTTTTGCCGCCTTTATGGCGACAAGTATTTACGCCATCAATCACACTTTGGCAAAAGGAGTTATTCCAGATTTAGTCAAACCTTTTGGTTTTATTTTTCTGCGAACGGCTGGAGCGGCAATACTTTTTTGGATTGCCTCTTTATTTCTTCCCAAAGAAAAAATCGAAAAAAAAGATTGGCCGAGACTGCTTTTAGCCACAGTATTGGGTATGTCCATAAACATGTTGGCTTTTTTCAAAGGTTTAGAGCTTTCTACTCCTATAAATAGTGCGGTATTGGTATCAATAACTCCAATATGTACTCTAATTTTATCAGCCATTATTGTCAAAGAAAAAATTACATTCAATAAAGCCTTTGGAATAATTATTGGATTTATTGGTGCCTTAGGTCTAATACTTTTTGGTCACGAGGAACGAGCAGATGCTCCAAATATTTTTTTAGGAAACAGCCTCTTCGTTCTAAACGCATTTGCCTATGGTGCTTACCTTGTTGTTGTCCGCAAATTAATGATTAAATACAGTCCAACTACCCTGCTTAAATACATGTTTGGTATTGCAACAATTTTAAATTTTCCGGTGACTTATCCAGAGTTTTCAGAAATTCAATGGAGTGTTATGCCCTTGTGGGCTTATGGAACTGTTGCCTTTGTGGTTGTGGGTGTTACTTTTATGACTTACGTACTAAACGGCTTTGCCATGAGGGAGCTCAAAGCGTCAACCATTGGAGTTTTCACCTACGTGCAACCCCTTATGGGGATTATTTTTGCCATTAGCATGGGAAAGGATCAAATGAACAGTATTAAACTATTAGCTACTATTTTAGTCATCGGAGGAGTTTATCTTGGGAGCATGAAACCTAAGGCATCCAAAATAACTACTTAATTAAAAACATCTTTATTATGAAGCATTCTGAATCACTTTTAGAAAATCTTAACCTTCCAGTAATCGCGGCTCCAATGTTTCTGATTTCTGGCCCAGAATTAGTTATTAATTGCTGTAAAAATGGTGTTATCGGAACCTTTCCAGCGCTAAATCAAAGATCTAGTGAAGGGTTTGAACAGTGGTTAATTCAAATTACAGAAGAGCTCAATACTTTTGAAAAAGAAACCGGGCGAAAGGCAGCTCCTTTTGGAGTCAACCTAATTGTTCATCCCTCGAACCCTCGAATTGATAGTGACTTACATCTTTGTATAAAACACAAAGTTCCATTGATCATCACTTCTTTAGGGGCTATAGGGCCACTAGTAGATCAAATACACGCTTATGGAGGGAAAGTATTTCATGATATCGTTAAAAAAAGACATGCTGAAAAAGCTGCTGAAGCTGGCGTTGATGGCCTCGTACTTGTGGCTGCAGGAGCTGGAGGACACGGAGGAACCATCAACCCCTTTGCACTTATAAACGAAATACGAGCATTTTTCGATAAAACCATTGTTTTAGCAGGGTGTCTAAGTACTGGTCAAGATATTGCAGCAGCGCTTCAAATGGGTGCAGATGCCGTATATATGGGTACGCGTTTTATCAACACCCAAGAAAGTATGGCGAATGAAGCCTACAAAGAAATGATTCAAAGCGCTAAAGCTGATGATATTAAATATACCAAAGCCGTCTCAGGAGTTTTTGCCAACTTTTTAAGCGAAAGTCTTTCTAGTGCAGGTTTGACCGAAGAAGATTTGAAAAAGGATAAAAAAGTTGAATTAGAACACCTCAATTCAGAGGCAAAGGCTTGGAAAAATGTTTGGTCAGCAGGACAAGGGGTTACGTCTATCAACAATAATCCGAGTACAAGAGAACTTATTAATGAACTCAAAGAACAGTTTAAAACGGCCTTATCAGAACATCTAACCCAAAGTAAAAAGTATCTCTAAAGACTACATTATAGAAGAAAACGTTTGACATAATCAAATCACACACTATATTCGTTTAGCATTAAATTAAAAATTCATGAAAACACTAGCACCTATACTATTAGTTTCTTTAATGATAATCTCCTGCGGCGAAAAGGGGAAACAAGAATCAAAAGGATTTGAAGTGAATAGAAAAAAAGCAGCAAGTTCTGGAGTAAAAGCATCTCAAGAAGTCCCTGTGGATATGAATAACAAAGGAATAGGTCCGATTTCATCTTACACTTTTAGCAGTGAAATAAACACAGATATGGCTGAGGCCGGAAAGTCTATATACAATTCAAAGTGTACTGCATGTCATATGGCAGAGATGAGAATGATAGGTCCTGCCTTAAAAGGAATTTACGAAAGAAGGTCTACAGAATGGGTGCTGAATCTACTTTTAAATCCAATGGAAATGCTCAAGGAAGACCCCATTGCAAAAGCACTTCTAAAAGAGTACAACAATGCCGTAATGACTAATTCTAACCTCTCTGAAGAGGAGGCTAAGCAAGTTGCTGAGTACTTAAGAACACTATAAAAAAAATCTGCCGTTGCAAATACAACGGCAGAAAAAACTAAATAACCAACCAAAAAGTAATTACGATTAAATCGTATAACTACATTGTTAACGTGGTCAAAGCCACTTTCAGTATAATTATTTTATTTTTTTCGATAAACGGTAACTATGAGCACTAAAATTGCGGTGGTTGGGGGTGGAAGTTGGGGTACAGCGCTAACCAAAATATTAGTGACCAATGGATATAAGGTGCATTGGTATGTACACAGTGAAGCAAGTTTAAGGCATTTAGCGTATTACGGTCGCAATCTCAATTATCTAAGTCAAGTTCAATTCGATTTAAAAAAAATTCGTCCCACAACTTCAATTTCAGAGGCAATCATGAATTGTGATACCATAATTCTTGCAGCCCCATCCATTTATATCGTAGACATCCTCAAGCCTGTAGAAACAGAATTATCTCAAAAAACTATTGTTTCTGCTATTAAAGGAATTGTTCCACAGTCTGACTTACTTGTCGGAGAACACCTTCGAGAAAAACTCAGTATTCCACAAGAGCATATCGCCATTATATCAGGGCCTTGTCATGCTGAAGAGGTCGCATTAAAAAAGCATTCTTATTTGACCATTGCAGCGGACAAAAAGAAAATGGCAAAAAAAATAGCCGGACTATTGGCCTGCTCTTTTATTAAAACAAATACGACGAATGATATTCTGGGAACGGAGTATGCAGCTGTTTTAAAAAACATCTATGCCATTGCTTCTGGTATTGCTGAAAGCCTTGATTATGGTGATAATTTTCAAGCCGTTTTAACTTCTAATGCCATCAGAGAAATGAAGCGAATAATAGATCGCATTCATCACATGAAGCGAAATATCAATCGATCTGCTTATCTCGGTGATCTGCTTGTGACCGCCTATTCAAGTTTCTCTAGAAATAGAAGATTTGGGAATTTAATAGGCAACGGGTATTCTGCCAAAGAAAGTATAGCCCAAATGAAAATGGTCGCAGAAGGTTATCACGCCCTTGATAGGGTTTATCAAATTTGTAATTCACAAAAAGAAAAGCTAAAAACTCCAATTTTAAATTGCGTTTATCAAATCGTGTTTAACCAAAAAAAAGCATCCACTGCTTTTGAAGATCTAGCTCAAAAATTGACTTGATGCAGTGCCTAGATGTAGTTCTTTTCAAGGAAGTATTGAACAATAGCCTCTTTAACTAAAACACTTTGTTCCCCCGGTTTTAGCATAGGTAATTCATTTACCAAATCGTAATGCGGCCATTTATCGGCATCAAAGTGTGAAAATTTATAGTACCCATAAGGTTCTAACAACCTACATAAAGCCACATGCATTAAGTTGACTTTTTGGTCTTTTTTAAATCTCTTTTTTCCTACACCCAACTCTTGCACTCCAATCAAGAATAAAATCGCGTCAAGGTCTATTTCCTCTCCTTCTAGAAACTGCTCTGAAAGCTTAAGACACAATTTTTTATAATTGTTTTTCAAGGTTTCGTCTCTCGACATACAATTGTTTTTACTATTTTCAAATTTATAAACAACTAAGGTAAAAAAATGGGATTTTTTGATATCATTACCATCTTATTATTAACATGGGGTCTTTACAAGGGTGTGAGCAATGGACTGCTTAAAGAATTAGCTTCAATCATTGGAATCATATTAGGTATCTGGGGAGCAATTGAGCTTTCAGGTCTTATCGCAAAAATTCTTAACGAATACACCAATTGGCCCGAAAATTACCTCAAAACAGGTTCTTTTGGAGTGGTTCTAGTGGTAATAATAATTTTTGTCAATTACGGAGGGAATAAAATCACACTTGCTTTAGACAAAACTGCATTTCTAAAAACCTTCAACAAAGTTTCCGGGGGCCTTTTTGGAGTGCTTAAATACTGCATCATCATCGGATCAGTCATCTTCTTTTTCGATACTGCAACAAATGTGGTCAACCTCATACCTAAAGAAGAAAAAAAGCAGTCACACTCTTATCAAATTTTGAGAAGTGTTGGCGCTGTTGTTTTCTCTGAGATTTTAAAGGATGAACTTAAAAAACCTGAAGACGGCCTAAAAATCAAGGCGCCGAATGAGTGGTTCTAAGTCGTTAAAAGCATTTGTTTTATCGTTAAGTGAATTCTCAAAAACGTTTGATTTACAGAGTTTTACATAAAAAAGCCGTTTATCGATTAAAGCGATGTACTTGTAGAGTTCTTCCTCAACTTCCCTTTTTTGAGTTCTAATTTTACCCTTCTCATTAGAACCCCAGAAAATGAAAAAAGGCATTCACCTACTCGCTATTCTTACTTTTTTATTATCCTTTTCATGCAGTCCTCCAAGTCTAGAAGAAGAACTTGATTTTTTTGGATTAGAGCAAACGGCAAATGAACAAAATTCCGCACAAGAAATAGGCCCTTTGGCCACGGAAGTTTTTTCTTTAATCAATTCATATCGTTCGGATTTGAATCTCGCTGATTTAAAGTGGAGCGACCTTGCCTACGGCCTCGCTCTAAATCACAATGAACACATGGTTGAAACAGAAAGTTTAAATCACGACAATTTCAATTGGAGAAAATCAAAAATAAGTCTTCAAGAAAACGCATCAGACGTAGCTGAAAATATATCAAGACATTTTGTTGACTCACAAGAAGTATTAGAAGCATGGCTTATGAATCAAATACATCGTCAACACATCGAGGGCGATTTCAACAATAGTGCAGTTGCTGTTAGTACAGATGGCAAAGGCCAGTACTATCTCACTCAAATTTATTTTAAAAAATGATTCTCAATAAACCTTGAAAATCAAAATCTATTGTGCTTGTACAAGAGGTTTTTTTAGTTTGACATTTTGTAATTTTAGCCTCTGAAGGATGAATAGCATTGTGATGGCTATTTTGTTCGCCAAACAATAATTTCAAACTATAACTAAATGAACCTTACTAAAATTTTCAATGAACTTCAAATAAGTGCCAATAATGCAGGTACTTCAACAGGAAAAGAAAACAAAGCCTCAAATTCATATTTGAGTTCATTCTCCCCCATCGATGGGCAAAAACTCGCAGAAGTATCTGTCACTTCAAAAGAGCAATACGAAGCTGTCATTCAAAAAGCGCAAGAAGCCGCAAAACAGTGGAGAACGATCCCGGCTCCCAAACGAGGAGAATTAGTCAGAGAATGGGGAAATCGATTGAGAACACATAAGGAAGCCCTCGGCACGCTTGTGAGTTTAGAAATGGGGAAATCACTTCAAGAAGGGTTAGGAGAGGTTCAAGAAATGATCGATATCTGTGATTTCGCGGTTGGTCTCTCAAGACAACTGCATGGATTTACGATGCACTCTGAAAGACCACTTCATAGAATGTATGAGCAATATCACCCTATGGGAGTGGTGGGAATTATATCAGCATTTAATTTTCCAGTAGCTGTTTGGGCCTGGAATACTGCGCTTGCTCTTGTCTGTGGTAATGTCTGTCTTTGGAAACCCTCCGAAAAAACTCCTCTTTGTGGAGTAGCGTGTCAAAAAATTTTAGCAGAGGTCTTAAGTGAACACGGACAACCTGAAGGAATCAGCAATTTGATAAACGGAGATTACACGGTAGGAAAATGGATGAGTCAAGACCAAAGAATTCCTTTACTTTCAGCCACTGGAAGCACCAGAATGGGTAAAGCTGTGGCTCAAACCGTAGCTGGAAGACTAGGCAAAAGCCTTTTGGAACTAGGAGGAAATAACGCCATTATCGTAACGCCCGATGCGGACATTGAAATGACAGTGATTGGAGCCGTTTTCGGAGCCGTTGGTACAGCAGGACAGCGCTGCACTTCAACACGCAGACTTATTGTACATGAAAAAGTATATGATCAAGTTGCCGAAGCGCTGAGCAAAGCCTACAAACAAATAAAAATAGGTAATCCTTTAAATCAAGCGAATCACATGGGACCGCTCATTGATACCGATGCCGTTAGCATGTACGAGGAAGCATTAGTTGAGGTTGAAAAAGAAGGAGGGCGCGTTTTGGTCGAAGGCGGAAAATTAGAAGGATCCGACTATCAAAGTGGATGTTACGTAAAACCCGCAATTGTAGAAGTTAATAACAGCTTTAAAACGGTACAAAAAGAAACTTTCGCTCCTATTCTGTATCTCATTAAATACCAGGGAAGCGTTGAAGATGCCATCTCACTTCAAAACAATGTAGCACAAGGACTATCATCAGCAATAATGACCACCAATCTAAGAGAGGCAGAACTGTTTTTATCTTATGCCGGATCAGATTGCGGAATTGCAAACGTCAACATAGGAACCTCAGGAGCAGAAATCGGTGGTGCATTTGGAGGTGAAAAAGAAACTGGAGGTGGTCGTGAATCTGGCTCTGATGCATGGAAATATTACATGCGTAGACAGACAAATACCATCAATTACAGTAAGAATTTACCTCTAGCTCAAGGTATAGAGTTTAATCTGTAAAAGTCAACAATAACAAGGCCTTAAATAGTGGAAGCATGGTTTTTATCCTATAAAACCATGCTTTTTTGTTTTCCTGTTACCTACATTTTTGTGCTTTTTCAATATTTTCATTATGAACTATAGATTCTCGAAAAGCCTAAAACGAAGATGAAGGAAGGTCATTTTGAACATGGTGAACAGCTTGATTTCATCAGCTGCATGGAGCGACTTATTGACTATGCGGTTGATGGTATTCGGGATAATTCAGGTCGAAAAAAGGAAGAGCTCAATAGACTCCGCACTGATCTGAAAAGTTTAATGAGGCAGCAAAAAAAGAATAATAACTCAAGTCTGAGTCAAACGAATGAAGATACATGGCTGATTGACAAAGCGAACTATTTTATACAAGAGTTGTACGAATTTTTTCCACATGATATAGAATATGAATCTGAAAAAAACCAAAATCTTAAAGAAGAAGTAAAAAAACTTAAAAAGCTAACGAGCCTATTACAACAAGAGAAAAAACAAAAAAAGATGAAAAAAAGTAAACCTTTATTCACCAAAACAGAGGAAGAGTTTGATTTACTTGCCGATATCCAAAACAAGTATAAACAGCTTAAACGAAAAGACAAGTACTTCGGAAGACAAGAGTTTTTTAAAGCTCTATTATTTGAAGAAGCAGGGCCTAATACCAATTTATCCTTCGCTAATAACAGATATGAAAATTTCCCTACTCCTAACGATTTTGATGAAGAGCAAATGAGAAAAGCAGAAGATAACGCGTCAGGCTCAAAACCTTCCCATGATGATATTCTTTTAAACTCTAATACAGGCGAAATAAGAATCAAAGGCTTCCCGCACAAAGAAAATACAGATAAAAAAGACTATCCCGACAGTCATAAAACAGGAAACTTTTTGAGTTTAGAGTACAATGTGACTTTCGATCAGCTTAAATCTGCATATGAACAAGCTTTTAAGTTTTATGAAGAAGGGAACTTGTCGTTAAAGGAGATTGTTAATTCCAACCACGACTTTGAAGATAAAGACAAAAATTTAGAGAAGCACACCTCGAAACATTACCATTATGCTAAAGCCATAGAATCCTTCAAAAAATGTATTGAAACTATGGAGTTATTCGGGTTAGCTGGAAATAATATCAATGAAGGCTCTAAGGTAGAAGTAGAGTTATACAACAAGGCCAAGAGAAGAATTAGTCATTTAGAAAGCAATATGCCCAAGATAAAAAATGAAGGTTGGCGAAGTGGAATGTTGCGAAGATTTACAGGAAAGCAACCAAAATAAAAGACATCATAATTCATCAAAAATAAAAAAGCCCCGAAACTTGGGGCTTTTCTTTTTAAGTACTAAAAGAAAGTCTATAATTGCTTTTAGCATACTATTCAAACTTACATTAACTTGATGAAAACGCAAGGTGAAATTACTAAAGAAGAATTATTAATAATCTTAATTCAGCGTTAAAATTTTAAATTTTTCTTATTTGGGGCTGTTATTTCTTCCGTTTTCAGCAGGGTATAGGGTCGGAACGGCATCACTTTGCCAGTACTGCTTTGAATCTATATCAAATACAGTTAATCCTCCTTTAAAAGCCGCTCCTGTATCTATATTCCAAATATTTGCTCTTTTTTCAGGCCTTGTAAATTCTTCTTTAGAAAGAGGGGTATGCCCAATAAAGATTTCAGAATAGTGTTGAAGCCTCTTTGGAAGTTCATGGTTGCCACTTGATTCAACAACAGTTGCCAATTCCCATAGGGTTCGATCCCAGTAAAACATCTGTTCAAAATACTCATTTGATACGCCTCTTAGGTTGGTATAACCCGCATGTAAAAAAAGTCTGTTCATATCATCAATGAAATAATTTTCAAGAGACTCATAAAAGACAATATGCCTTTCAATAGTCTCCTTTGTAGCCTTGTCATAAGATTTTTTTGTCATCTCACCTCCGTGAATTAACCAGGTCATTGGAGCCTCACCTTTAGTCAAAAAATCATAACAAAGCACATCGTGATTCCCTCGAATAAATCGACAATTGTATTGTGATTTAAGCTCAATCAAAAAATCAACAGTTTCAACAGCTTCACTCCAAGAATCAACATAATCTCCTAAAAAAATTAATTGATCGTCAGCTTGTAATTCAGTCCGCTCCAGTACCTGAACCAAGGCTTTCTTAGCTGCATGAATGTCTCCTATAACAAGTGTTCTAGACATGTCTCAAAGTTTTTTCAAAAATAATGGAACTTAAATTTTTAGTTTATGTTTGTGAGGTTGTTAAATCATTAAGAAGTATGAAAAGAGTCTTTTGCATCGGCGAGGTTCTCATTGACTTTGTAGCAGAAAATCAAGGAAAAGATTTGAGTTTAGCACATACTTTTACCAAAAAAGCAGGTGGTGCACCGGCAAATGTTGGATGCGCAATTGCAAAACTCGGAGGACAAGCCTCTTTCGTGGGAAGTGTAGGTAAAGACCCCATGGGAATGTTTTTGTTGAATGTTCTAGAAAAAGAAGGCGTAAACATCTCTTGTGTTCAACGCATACCACATTTTACCACCATGGCCTTCGTGTCTATTTCAGAAGAGGGAGAAAGAGATTTTATTTTTGCAAGAGGAGCTGATCACTTTTTGAAATACGATAAAGATTTGCAAAAGAGTTTTGAAAATAATATCGTGCATTTTGGAGCTGCAACAGCGCTTCTAGGTGGAGAACTCGAAAAAGCCTACGATCATTATTTCTTTGACGCCTTAACTAAAAATTGTTTCATCAGCTTTGATCCTAATTTTAGAGAAGACCTTTGGAAAGACAATAAAGAAACCTTTATCACCAAATGCAAAGCCTTCATTGAAAAATCTGATTTGTGCAAGTTTAGTGAAGAAGAAGCCTTATTGATTTCAGGGCAAGATTCTCTAGAAGAAGCCTGTAATAAGCTACATGAACTAGGCGCTAAAATTCTAACCATAACACTAGGAAAAAAAGGAACTTACCTCAGTACGATAACAAAAAGTAAGCTCATTCCAAGTATTAAAGTTCAACCTGTAGATACTACTGGGGCAGGAGACGCCTTTATTGGATGTCTCTTAAAACAACTTTCCGAGAAGTCAGATTTAAAAAATCAAGAGCTCTCGTTTGACCGTTGGGCGAACATCATTCAAATAGCCAACAAGGCAGGAGCCATTACCACCACTCAATTTGGAGCGATTGCAGCACTACCCAATCAGTTAGACCTGAATCAGATTTAATTAAAGCTTTTTGTTGATAAGGGTTGAACTCGCCTGATCGGTGCAAAACACGACTAGGTCGGCAATGTTCACGTGATAAGGTCGAGAAACAACAAAGTGTACGATATCGGCAACATCCTCTGGAAGCAATGGCTGATAGCCCACATACATAGAATCTGCTCTTTCAACATCTCCCTTAAAGCGCACCTCACTAAACGCAGTTCGGACCATTCCAGGATGAACCGCACCAACTTTAACTCCAGTACCATTTAAGTCTAAACGAAACGCTTCGTTTAGGGTGTCAACCGCACTTTTAGAAGCGCAGTAGACATTTCCTTTGGGGTAGACATCTTTGGCCGCCGTCGATCCGATGTGAATAATATGCCCATGTCTTCGTTCTATCATCTGAGGCAATATCGCTTTGGATACATAGAGTAATCCTTTCACATTAATGTCAAACATAGCATCCCAATCGTCTATATTTCCGTCTTGTATCAGATCTAATCCGTGGGCATTTCCCGCGTTATTTATCAAGATATCAATGCGCTCAAATGGCGAAGGAAGTTGTTGTATTTGTTCAAAAACAGAAGTCTTGTCACGAACATCAAAGGCTAAGGTATGTACCTCTGTTTGTTTGGAAAGTTCTTCTTCTAATTGAGTCAAGGCGGTTTCATTTCGGCCGCATAAAACCAGGCTATATCCTTCTTTCGCAAAGCGTTCAGCAATAGATTTTCCTATACCACTGCTCGCTCCCGTTATTAAGGCTGTTTTTTTCATGCTCTATTTTTTTAAGGGACTCTTCGCCCAACACTAGACTCTAAAATTACAAACCAATCTTCATCGGACCATTCAAAGCTCAAAGCTTTTTTTAGAATGGATAATCTATTGAGGTCTGTAGTTCCCACCACCGGACGAACTGCAGCGGGATGCTTAAGAATAAATGCAACGACTAAAACCTCTTCTTCAGTACCATAAACTGCTGCCAATTCTCGTATCGTTTCTCGAATTTTTTTCATTTTTTCTGACTCGTCCTCTCTAAAATAGGCTCCAAGAGGACTCCATGCCATTGCATCCCTGCCATTTAGTTGACAATCATCTAGAACCCCATTATACATGTGTTCGAGGTGATCGACCGAAAATTGAATTTGATTTGCCTCTACGTCGATATATCGCTCTAAAAGTTGGATTTGGTGAGGCAAAAAATTTGATACGCCAAAGGATTTAATTTTGCCCTGTTTTTTCAACTGCTCTATTGCTATAGCAATTTCTTCCGCACTCATGAGCGGGCTTGGCCTATGCAGCAAAAAAGTGTCAATGCATTCAACTTGTAGGTTTTTTAAACTCTGTTCCAAAGAAGAAATAATGTAGGTTGATCGATAGTCGTAATGCTTTACCTTATTATTCCTTCCTGTGGTCATTTGAATTCCGCACTTGGTGATAAGCTCTAATTCTTCGGCTTTAATCGAGCTCTTTTTTAGGGCCTTTCCAAATTCTATTTCAGTGGTATAATCCCCGTAAATGTCCGCATGATCAAAAGCACTGACGCCACTTTCTACCCATTGTTCAATTCGATTTGTCATGTCTACTTGCGAAAGGTTTTTGCCCCACTTTCCCCAAGTCATTGTTCCTGCAATTATTTTGTTATGTCTCATTTAACAATTTATTATGATAACGAAATTTAAGAAAACACCTAAAACATTCATAAAACTTATCCTTATTTAAAATTTTTAACCAATAATTAACAAAAGACTCCAGCAAATATTAACAATTTGCACTCCCTTTTGAAAGAGAGAAGTATGGATATTCAAAAAATCAATGAATTAGTCAAAAGCAAGAGTGCTTTTATTAGTGCCTTACGCACTGAAATGCAAAAAAAAATCGTAGGCCAAAAACACATGGTTGACAGCTTATTAATCGGTTTGTTAGGCAAGGGACACATCTTATTAGAAGGTGTGCCAGGTCTAGCAAAAACACTTGCCATTAATACACTGTCAAAAGCCGTACAAGGAAGCTTTAGTAGAATTCAGTTCACGCCTGATTTACTTCCTGCAGACGTAGTCGGTACCGTTATCTACAATATGAGCAAACAAGAGTTCAGCACGAAAAAAGGACCCGTGTTTGCAAATTTTGTTTTAGCCGATGAGATCAATAGAGCTCCTGCAAAGGTTCAATCGGCTCTTCTTGAAGCAATGCAAGAGAAACAAGTGACCATTGGAGAACAAACCTTTTTATTAGGGCAGCCATTTTTAGTAATGGCCACGCAAAACCCTGTTGAGCAAGAAGGTACTTATCCGCTTCCTGAAGCACAATCCGACCGTTTCATGTTAAAGGTAGTTATCGATTACCCCAATCAAGACGATGAGTTAATGATTATGCGTCAAAACATGACAAAAACAACAGAAGAAATATCATCAATCATCGATCTCAAGCAAATTAAAGAAGCTCAAGATATTATTGATCAAGTGTATATTGATGAAAAAATCGAAAATTACATTTTAGACCTAATTTTTGCTACGAGATATCCAGCAAAATACAAGCTTACTAAAAAAGTCTATCGAAAATTCATCAATAATAAAGGAGAAGAAGACGAAAAAGGAGAAGAAGTTCCATTAGAAGAATTTATCCAATACGGGGCCTCTCCAAGAGGAAGCATCAATTTAGCAAAAGCTGCAAAATGTTATGCTTTTATTAGTGGTCGTGGCTTTGTAGTCCCTGAAGATGTGCGTGCTGTAATATACGACGTACTTCGACACCGAATTGGTCTATCTTACTTAGCTGAGGCAGATGAAATAAGCAGTGAGCAAATTATTGAACAAATAGTCAATACCATAGAAGTTCCTTAAATGTCAATTGATACCGCATCGCTCATAAGAAATGTGCGTCGAGTAGAAATCAAAACCAAAAAGCTTTCTGATCAAGTCTTTGGAGGAGAATATCACTCGGCTTTTAAAGGAAAGGGTATGACCTTTTCTGAGGTGCGTAAATACGAATACGG
>NZIQ01000056.1 GCA_002691685.1 Flavobacteriaceae bacterium
ACAATTCCACCATCTGCTTTTTCGTTTACAACTGCAAATTCAACAGTTGGTGTTGTTGAGAGTTCTAGACTAATCACATCAATGCCCATTGCAATCAATGAATTAATAACCAGCGACTCAATCATTTCTCCAGATATTCGAGCATCACGACCAATTACTACCTTTGGTTGCTCATGTGTACATCTTTTTTTTATCATCATTCCGTAAGCCGATGAAAACTTTACGACATCGATTGGTGTTAGATTTTCTTCAGGTACTCCGCCAATTGTGCCGCGAATACCAGAAATAGAACGTATCAGAGTCATATTTTTAAATTTGAGACAAAAATAAATATATCCATACTTTCAAACCATGAATTATTTAGAGCATCTCTTTTTGATACTTAATGATACACAATTAGATAGAGATTACTTCTTTTTCTTTCCGAATTTGAATCTCAAAACAATTCTAAAATAAAAGAACACATAAATTAAAAAAATTATGCAACCTATAATGAACATAAGTTTATTATTCATCTTTCCTCTGGATTTGAATCTTTTCTTCTTTGTCTTATGGCTATGGCAAACCCTAAAATTGTAATTGGCCAGAGTCCAACATAAATCCCTTCGAGCTCGTTACCAGTAAACCATAGATATACTGAATATAAAAAACTAAAAAATGCCAAAAAAATGGGATAATATTTTTCTAAAAATCTCATACCTTAATGTACGAATAATTTTTAATTTTAATGACTTATTAAGATAAGCTTAAGGTTTTTAATTATTGTAAATAATAAGTGCATAAATAACTAGTAATGAGGGATAAAAGCATTCTATTTTAAATCTAAATTTTGTGCTACTTATTTATACATCATAATTTGTTTAAAAATACTCTTTTGGACATGCAAAAAACAATTCTATATTACATACTTATTTTTATTTTTCCTTTTTGCTGTCTTTCACAAGCTAAACAAGAATATTTTTTTAAAGGAAGCATAAATGTCAACAATAATGGGATAGATTGGGTGCCAATATTCTCAAGAGATAAGCCGTCAATTATTGCAAATTTTTCTTTAGGCAAAGACAGGTTTTCGGTAAATCCGCTAATAAGATATGAATTAGATGGGTTTCAGCCTTGGGGTCTTGACATTTGGTGGAACTATATAATAAAAAAGCAAGGAAAATTTAATTTTGATTTAGGTGGTGTTTTTCCTGGAGTAATAAATCAAAGGATAAATGTGATTAATGAAGATTTGCCAAATACGATTCTTCAACCCTGGGTTGCCGCAATTGTGAATCCAAATATTTCTTATTCACTCAGTTCAAACCTAAAATTGACTCTTTCCTATTATGAAATTTTACCTATAAAAATTGTTAATAAGATGCAAATAGAATCGGGGAGAATTATTATTCTATCATCAGCAATGAAACCTCTTTCAATATCAAATAAAATATACCTTAATTGGTCACCACTGATTTACGCTGTCCAACTTGAAAATTCGAAAACAGGTTTCTTCTCAGCTCAAACGTTTAATATTGGAATTGTTAATTCTCCTTTTTCAATAAGCTCAGTAATCAATAAACCTATATATTTTGGAGATTTATCAGGCAAAAGTTTTAATTGGAATTTGGGTTTAAACTATACTTTTGACCTAAAATTTATTAAAAGAGATTAAATATTATCATCCAATAGACATCTGAGACATCTGAGACATCTATCGTATCAAACAATCCTTAGCTACTTGGGCCTTTACTTTTTCAAATAGTTGGACATATATTGTCCTTTTTACCTCATATAAATTTACTAATTCGTAACACCTAGCTATTTCTTTGTTAATCCACATATTAAAATCTGAAGAGTACAAATTATTGACTACTTTAACCTTCTAATTATTCTCTTTAAGTTTTATGTCAGGGAGTTGTGATACTCTTATTTATAACTCTAATGTGAAAATATAAAGCTGTGAACCTCTACATGGTTTGCGTACTCTTGTTAACTGTGATGTTGGTCATTTCTTGTAATTTTATTGCATGAATTATTTAGCTCACGCCTTTCTGTCATTCAATATTCCTCACATAGAGGTTGGTAATTTTATAGCAGACCATGTAAAGGGCAATAATTTTGAATTTCTAAAAGACGATTTTATAAGAGGGATTAAATATCATCGTCTGATAGACACCTTTACAGATCAACATCCTGTTTACAAAAAAAGTTGTTCGCGAATTCGAAACAACCAAAGACATTACAGTCCAGTGGCAATGGATCTATTTTACGACCATTTTTTAGCACTTCATTGGAAAAAATTCAGCGATGAACCGCTCAAATACTATTGTCAAAAATTTTACACCACTCTTCTCACCCACAAAAAAGAACTTCCCATAAAAAGTCAAAAAATTATTCCTCACTTAATCAAAGAAAATTGGTTTTATCATTACAGAACAGTCGATGGAATTCAAAAATCACTGAGAGGAATTTCAAATCGCTCTGCTTTTAGCAATAATTTAGAATTCGCAATAGATGATTTATTTCAACACTTTGAGCATCTAGAACAAGATTTTTTTTGTTTTTTTGATGACTTGACTTATTACTGTAAAAAAGAAATTTCGCAATTATGACTTCATTACATTCAATTAGCGCTTCTATTATACTGCTATTTATTGCTTCTTGTTCTCCTAATACTGAACAACAAAAAGGTTTAGTAACTGAAAATGCCATGGTTGTTTCTGCGAGAATAGAAGCCTCGACTATAGGTGCTGAACTTATGAAAAAAGGTGGTAATGCCTTTGATGCTATGGTAGCCACAGAAATGGCTCTAGCTGTAACCTTTCCATTTGCAGGTAATTTAGCAGGTGGTGGGTTTATGGTCTACAGATTAGAGGATGGCTCAGTTGGCAGTATTGACTACAGAGAAAAAGCACCATTGCAAGCCTCCAGGGACATGTATTTAGACAAAGAAGGAAATGTGATTCCCGGCATGAGCACCACTGGTGCTATGGCAATTGGAGTGCCCGGAACTGTTGATGGAATTTTACAAGTGCATGAAAAATTTGGAACTCTTGCGTTAGAAGATATATTGGCCCCCGTTATTGCTCTAGCCCGAAAAGGTTTTGTAGTAACTAAAAAGCAAGAAAATAGATTAAAATATTACGACAGCATTCTGACCGAGGTAAACGGCAAACCCTTAAAAGAGTTTAGCGGAAAAAAAGAGGGTGATACCATAAAGCGTATAAGTTTAGCCAATACTCTAGAGTCTATTTCCAAAAAAAATCGAGATGGATTTTACTCTGGAGAAGTAGCCCAGAAGATGATAACTTTTATTCAAGAAAAGGGAGGTATTTTGACATTGGAAGACCTTGAAATTTATCGGGCTCAATGGAGAGATCCTGTTCAATTTAACTATGAAGATTTAAATATTATTTCAATGGGGCCTCCTTCAAGTGGAGGAATAACAATGGCTCAAATATTCAAAATGATTGAACCTTATGATATTGGCCAATATGAGCATAACAAAGATGAATACATACAACTTTTAACCGAATCATTTAGGCGTGCTTATGCGGACAGAAATTATTATCTAGGAGATCCTGATTTTGTGGATATCCCAACCGAGAAATTATTAGATTCAGCATATCTGAAAAACAGGATGTCGAGTTTTAATGTAGAGAAAGCCACATTATCTTCATCGATAAAGAATGGAGAAATGAACTACTATGAAAGTGATGAAACTACTCACTATTCAATAGTAGATCAATTTGGAAACGCAGTTTCTGTAACCACCACGATAAATGGCGGATATGGATCTAAACTATACAGTGATGAACTAGGACTCTTTTTTAATAATGAAATGGATGATTTTAGTGCAAAACAAGGAGTGCCTAATATGTTTGGTTTGATTGGCGCTGAAGCAAACAAAATTCAACCTCAAAAAAGAATGCTCAGCAGCATGACTCCTACCATAGTTGAAAAAGACAATGAACTATTTATGGTAGTTGGCACACCAGGTGGTTCTACAATAATTACAGCAGTTACACAAACCATATTGAATACCCATGAGTTTGATATGAGTATGCAAGAAGCCGTGAATGCAAATAGGTTCCATCACCAATGGCTTCCTGATATGGTTACATTTGAGCCTAATGGATTTGACGATTCAACACTTCAAAAACTAAGCATAAAAGGTTATATTCACAATAAAGGGTATGCCCGAATTATTGGAAAAGTAGACGCCATAAAGGTTTTACCTTCAGGCCTTCTAGAAGGAGGAGCAGATCCTAGGGGTGATGATACAGCAATAGGGTTTTAATTATGATAAAAATACTTTCAAGAATAGTCGTATCAATATTAATACTTCTTTTTCTGTCAATCTTATCATTGCGATTAATCCTTAACAAGAAGAAGCCAGAGGGAATTGCTGGACCTGAAGCAGAGCGTATTGCATATGAAATGGTTGAACACCTTAATATTGATGCCTACAGATCGACAGACATCATCGAGTGGCATAAGAATGGAAGAAAATACAGGTGGAATAAATTAAATCAAAGAGCTTTCATTCAATACGATTCCATTTCAATAGTTTTGAACATTACCGACTACCAAAAAAGCCGTGTTAAAATTAATGGTCGACAAATCGATCAAAACTTAAAAGATGAACTTAGTGAAAAGGCATACAAATACTTTATTAATGATTCATTTTGGGTATTTGCTCCTTTTAAAGTATTTGATAAAGGTACCAAGAGAAGTACAGTAACTTTAGATAACGGAAAGACAGGTTTATTGGTCGAATATACATCCGGGGGAGTTACTCCTGGAGATTCTTACCTCTGGCATTTAGACAGTGTCTATAGGCCAACTGGTTTTCAAATGTGGACAAAAATAATTCCAATAGATGGAATTTATGCTTCATGGGAAAATTGGACAACAACAGAAAATGACTTTTTGATTTCGCAAAAGCACAAAGTGTTTTTTTATACCATCAATATTGACAGTATTCAGGCATTTAACGTTCCTTGATTCGAGGAAATTTGTTTTTTGAGCTCTTCCATTGAATGTTGTAAATCCATCAAAAGATTGTTGGAATTCATAGGCTCAAAATTAAATGTTAATTTACTTTTAACCTCCCATATTTCTTGAATATTAAACGCTTTTATATCATATGGAGGATAACTCTCATTGGTTGAAATAAGTGTAATATTATTAGAAAGGGGCTTTTGCATTATTTTTTTTACAAGAACAGCATCATCTAAAATAACCACATACATCCGATTTGGATTGACATAATCCATACGTTCTACTGCAGAAGCTAAAACCCAATCACCAGGATGTAAAGATGGCAGCATACTATCTCCCTCAATTTGAAAACCTCTATAACTTGAATTGCGGTATTCAGGGATAGGTAAATCAAAAACCGGCAGAGAATCATAAAATTCTGGATTAGCAAGATTTTGTGGATATCCTGCAGCAGCTTTGGTGTTCACTAACACTATATTTTCGCTATCAGTCTTATCTACGACGACCACCTTTGGTAAAATAGCAATTGGTTTTTGATCGATGTACATTTGATCTGATTCATCAAAAAGCCAAAGCGGGTTAATTCGATACTTAATTTGCAAGGATACCAGTATTCTTCCAGAAATTTTGGTTTTTCCTCGTTCAATATCTGCAGTAGTAGAAATTCCTAATTCATTCGCAAACTCAGATTGAGTTAATCCTAAGTCTTTTCTTAAAGCCGAAAACCGTGAGGCTGAAATATCTTTTTTCATACATCAAACATAAATAATATTTGGAAATATTCCAAGTAATGGAAAAATTCCTATATTTGGAATAAATCCAATAAAAAAGGAATATTTCCATGAAAAATTATTTTTACGACGGCACATTCAACGGGCTCCTAACAATTTTGAATACGGTATTACAGTCAAAAATTCTTGTCAATTATGGTGTATTCAATATTCAAAACAAAAAACAGGTCAATTTGTTTGATGATTATGAAATAATTGAAACAGACAAGGAAATAGCAAAACAGATTTGGAACTTGCTCAGTAAAAATTCATCCATAGCTACGAATCACATATATAAATCCTTTTTAGCTAATGATAATGAACATTATTTATTATCATTACTTACTAAGATTGCTGCTAATCAAGAGTTGTCTAAAAAAGAATTCATCGATATTGAAAAAAGCGCTCAAAAAATTGAACGAGAAAAAAATAGGATCCTCTCCTACCTCAGGTATAACTCACAACTCAGAAATACAACAACGATTTATATCAAATCAAAGTACAAAGTAGAGTTTCTTTTAACTAAAAACATTCGCAGTTTATTTGCTCAAAATACACATTGGCAGATAATTAACAGCTACCATAATCACTGTATACAATTTACAGACAATAAATTCACATCAAAAAAAGTGATTTCAAAGAAACAAGAGATTCCTTTCCAGAAACAAATGAATCCATTTAAATTGGCGGGATAACAATGTGAATTTGGTATTTTTACGCCTAGATAAGCTATGCAAAAAGAAAATAACCAAATTCAGGTCATCAATGCACGTACCCACAATTTAAAAAATGTGAGTCTGAGTTTTGAAAGAGACCAACTCGTCGTCATTACAGGCCTTTCCGGAAGTGGTAAATCTTCTCTAGCCTTCGATACTATTTATGCAGAAGGTCAGCGCAGATATATGGAGACTTTTAATGCATATGCTAGACAATTTCTTGGAAATTTAGAGCGACCTGATGTAGATAAAATTGAAGGTCTTTCACCGGTAATAGCCATTGAACAAAAAACCACGAACAAATCACCGCGTTCTACCGTTGGTACAATCACAGAGATTTACGACTTTATTCGCTTGTTGTATGCGCGAATAGCCGATGCTTACAGTTTAACGACAAACAAATTAATGGTCAGTTATACGGACCAGCAAATCGTTTCTTTAATTCTCAACGAATACAAAAATCGAAAAATTGGAATATTAGCTCCCCTCATTAAATCTAGAAAAGGCCATTATAGAGAACTTTTTGAGTCTATTCGTAAAAAAGGATATCTAAAGGTGCGTGTAGATGGTACTATTCAAGAATTAACAGCAGGGATGAAGGTTGATCGTTATAAAATTCATGATATCGAGGTCATAATTGACCGACTTACACCCAATGAGTCTTCTGAAAAAAGATTATTGAATTCAGTTCAATCCGCTATGTCCGAAGGAGATAATGCCTTATTGGTATTCGATGAAGAAGACAATTCGATTCGTTTTTTCAGCAGAAATTTAATGTGTCCTGACACAGGTATTTCGTATGAATTGCCAGAGCCTAATTCTTTCTCTTTTAATTCTCCAAAAGGAATGTGTCCAAAATGTAAAGGGCTCTCATTTATCCATACGATTAATAGAGAAAAAGTAATCCCTAATGACAAAGTGAGTATTGAAAATGGAGGAATTGAGCCCCTAGGTGAAAAGAAAAACAATTGGACTTTTAAGCAACTAGAGCAGATTGCCATGCGTTATAAATTTTCACTCTCACAACCTATTTGTAAAATACCCAAAGAAGCATTGAATTTTGTTTTAAATGGAGGCAATGAAAAATTTGAAATACCCTCCAAAAGTTTAGGTATAACTAGAAACTATGAAATTGATTTTGAAGGTGTCTATTCCTTTATAATTAATCAGTACAATAATAGCGATTCATCAGGTATTAAGAGATGGGCTAAAGAGTACCTCAAAGAAGAGCAGTGTTCAGATTGTCAAGGCTCTAGGTTAAAAAAAGAGGCTTTACACTTTAAAATTGAGAATAAAAGTATAGCTGAATTAGTTCAACTTGATTTAGAAGAGCTAAAACATTTCTTTATCAATCTACATGACAAATTAAATGAGGAAAAAAAGCAAATAGCAGGAGAAATACTCAAAGAGATAAACGCAAGAATTCAATTTTTACTCGATGTAGGTTTGCATTATCTCACCCTAAATAGAAGCTCAAAAAGCTTGTCTGGTGGGGAAGCACAAAGAATAAGGTTAGCGACACAAATTGGTGCTCAGCTCGTCGGGGTACTCTATATTTTAGACGAACCAAGTATAGGACTTCATCAAAGAGACAATAACAAACTTATTTCGTCCTTACTTCAACTTAGAGATTTAGGGAATACGGTACTTGTTGTTGAACACGATGAGGATATGATTTTAAAAGCTGATCACGTCATAGATATAGGACCTGGAGCGGGTAAACACGGAGGTGAAATCGTTTCACAAAGCAATCCTAAGGAACTGGGGGAATCAAAAACATTAACAGCACAATACATTGCTAGAACAAAAAAAATTGAGACTCCCAAAAAACGAAGAAAGGGAAATGGAAACTTCATTAAATTAAATGGATGCACTGGCCATAATCTAAAAAATGTAGACCTAAAAATACCCTTAGGAACACTTACAGTTGTAAGTGGAGTTTCTGGAAGTGGTAAATCAACTTTAATAAATGGAACCTTATACCCTATTCTAAATAACCATTATTTCAATGGAGTCATGGAGGCTTTACCCTACAAAAGTATAAAAGGGCTTGAGCACTGCGACAAAGTAATAGATGTTAATCAAAGTCCAATTGGGCGCACCCCTAGATCTAATCCTGCGACCTATACAGGTGTATTTAGCGAGATTAGATCTTTATTTTCCAAAACAACAGAGGCTGTGATTCGCGGTTATAAGCCAGGGAGATTTAGTTTCAATGTGAAAGGAGGAAGATGTGAAACTTGCATGGGAGGTGGATTACGAGTCATCGAAATGAATTTTTTGCCCGATGTATACGTCAATTGCGAACAATGCAACGGTAAGCGATTTAATCGAGAAACATTAGAAATAAGATATAAAGGGAAAACTATTTCAGATGTACTTGAAATGACTATTAATGAAGGTGTCTCGTTCTTTGAAGCCATTCCAAAAATTTACAGGAAACTCAAAACCATACAAGATGTTGGACTAGGTTATATTACCCTTGGTCAACAATCAACTACTTTGTCCGGTGGAGAGGCACAAAGAGTAAAACTCGCCACGGAACTCTCAAAAAGAGACACAGGTAATACTTTTTACATTCTTGATGAACCCACAACAGGTTTACATTTTGAAGATATTCGAATATTGATGGAAGTAATACATAAATTAGTCAATCGGGGTAATACAGTATTAATAATTGAACACAACTTAGATGTGATAAAGTTAGCAGATTACATTATTGATATTGGTCCTGAAGGTGGTAAAAAAGGCGGTAGCATTGTAGCTCAAGGAACACCAGAGAATATCATCAAAACCAAAGCAAGTTATACTGGCCTCTACCTAAAAAAATTACTATAGAATTCACCTTATGATATCTACAGCCTACTTAAAAAAATTTCAATCGCTTATCTCAGGGTATTCAATTTATTTCTTGTTGTCCTATTCATCTCTAATGCTCGCTCAAATCCAATCAGATTACAACACGGTTAATGCGACGATTACAATTAATCAAGACAGTAAATTAGTTGAGGTATCCCAGACGAATGAATGGAGAAATAACTCCTCGGATCCCTTATCTGAACTCTTTTTTTACGATTGGAATAACGCGTATAGTTCTAAAACTTCAAAGCTCGCAGAAGAATTTATAAGCGACTTTAAAAAAAGTTTTCACCTCTCTTCTAAAGAGCGCAAGGGATATACCACCATAAATTCCATCATTGTAGAAAATGATACTGTTTTACCCGTGTATACTGATGCAGATATTTTCAAAATCAGTCTGCCAAAACCATTAAAATCTGGTGAGGTTATAAAAATCTATTTTAACTACAACCTTGAACTACCAGATTCGAAATACACGAACTACGGTTACAATTCGAACTATATTCAACTTTCAAACTTCTTGTTATTAAACTGTGGTTATATAGCTGAAAAGAAAAGTTTTACTAGCTATGCAAATCATAATCTGAACGATCAATTCAACACTGCAGTTAATTACAACATAGAATTCATCAACAACACAAACCTTTACCTCTACAGTAATCTCAGATATATCAATAGTTTATTTCAAGAATCGACCTCTTCAAGTCCAAAATTTTATCTTTCGAAAAGTCCCTTTCGATCTCATGAATTTCAAAGATTTCGTCTAAATGAGAACTTTTTAGTTACTCAAAATACTCAACAAGAATTGAGCGTAGCAAAAGTATTCCAATACTTGTCTTCTATTTTTAACACTCAGGATTTCTTTCATTTAACGGTGGATTCCCGTGAATTTAAAAAAGCAAGTGTATTGGGTTTATCTGACCTACCTTCATTTATCAGATTATACAACAACGAGCATGTCTTTGAGATGAACTTACTAAATGTTTTAAGCGATAAAATATTGCGGAAATATTATCAGATTGATTTGAGAAAGGAGAAATGGATTCACGATGCTATTATTCAATTCATACTTAAAGACTATTTGAAAGCCCATTATAAAGACCAGTTATTGTTGGGGAGATTTGCATCTAAATGGCCGGTAAAATCTTATCAATTTTCTTCTTTGAATGCAAGGGATTTTTTTGATATTCTTTACAAGATTGGAGCTTACAACAATTTAGATCAACCCTTAAAGACAAGTGCTGAAAAACAAATCAAATACAATTTTGAAATCGCAAATCCTTATCACGCTGGTTTAGCGCTAGATCATTTGTCTTCTTACTATAAGGCACCAAGAGTAAAGCAATCCATAATTGAGTTTCTCAACAACACAAGACTTAGTTCGCACATTGATGAACATAAATTTAAAAATCATCTTGAACAATCCCTGCAAACCAAACTTGATTGGATCTTTGACGAGCATATCACCAAGGTCAACAGGACAGATTATGCAATCAAAAAAGTAGATTTTACATCTAATGATTCTCTCAAAATAACCGTTTTGAATAAAGGAAATCAGTCTCCTCCCCTCGCTATAAATTACTTCAGAAATGACACTGTGGTCAAATCAGAATGGTTTACAGGCTTTGATTCAAAGAATACCATTAATACTAAGAATGAAAATTACAGCGCTGTCTCTGTCAATTATCCAATTACAAGCATTGACTATAATACCAACAATGATTTTAAGAGATTGAAAGGCTCAACTATTTTTAATAAAAACGTACAACTCAAGTTTTTAAAAGATATTCAAGATGCCAAACAAAATTTATTGCTCTATTCACCTATCTTTAGTTATAACCTTTATGATGGAATTGTATCAGGTCTATTACTGAACAATGATGGATTGTATAATCAAACTTTTGAATTTCAAATTGCACCTTCTTATTCTTCAAAAGAAAAAACGCTCATTGGTTCAAGTTCATTTGTTCTAAACTTAAGAAAACACCAAAGCACTCAGTACCTTACAAGATTTACGTTATCTGCAGGAACTTATCACTTTGAGACCAACAGTCGATACAGTACGATTACACCATCAGCAGCATGGCTTTGGAGAGATAGAGATCGAACACGTAATTTGAGAAAGACCCTATTATTTAGAATGCGAAATGTTTTTCGTTCCATCGATTCAAGTGTAGATGTTGAAAATATTACACCTGACTACAGTATTCTAAATGCCCGTTATACTAAAGTAGAAAACAGCTTGATTCTATATAAGAAGAACTTTATCGACACTCAAGTCGCTAAAAATTTTACAAAAGTTTCGACTGAATTAGAAAGACGATTTCTATTTGAGAATAACACACAACTAAATTTAAGAATCTTCGCAGGCTTTTTTTTAAAAAACAATTCCACCAATGATTTTTTCAGTTTCGCATTAGACAAACCGTCAGATTACCTCTTCGATCTTGATTATATTGGTCGCTCTGAAGAAGAGGGTTTGTTTAGTCAACAATTTATAATGGCAGAAGGAGGATTCAAAAGCAAGTTTGATAATCGTTTTTTCAACAAGGGATTAGCCTCGATAAATACTTCTATTAATCTTTATAGATACGTAGAAGCGTATTTTGATTTTGGTTTAGGAAAAAATAAAGGCCAATCAATTCAATCTTTTTATGATAGTGGTATTCGGCTAAATCTCGTAACCGATTATTTAGAACTTTATTTTCCCATTTATAATAGTTCTGGCTGGCAAGTGTCCCAATATGCATATCCCGATAAAATAAGATTTGTATTGGGTTTGAGTCCAAAGACGATCGCTTCTCTTTTCAGTCGCAAATGGCTTTAAATTGAAAGACTTTATAAGATTTACTATTTTTGCACAAAAACCGAGCATGACACAGTTTTCTAATTCAACGACATCGCTTTCGCTAAAAGAATTTAAAAATCAACTGTTGTCTGATTACAAACTAATCACACTCTCTCGTGAATGCAGTCTTTTGGGTAGAAAAGAAGTACTCTCTGGCAAAGCAAAATTTGGAATCTTCGGAGATGGAAAAGAATTACCTCAATTGGCTTGGTCTAAAGTTTTTAAGAAAGGAGACCACCGCTCAGGATATTACAGAGACCAAACTGTAATGATGGCTTTGGACCTATTGAGTGCCAAACAAATTTTTCACGCGCTTTATGCTACTACGGATTTGAACTTTGAACCCATGAGCGCAGGTCGACAAATGGGGGGGCATTTTCTGACACCTTATCTAGACGAAAAAGGAAACTGGTTAAATCAAAATGAACAGTACAATGTCAGTGCAGATATTTCTTGTACTGGAGGTCAAATGCCAAGACTATTAGGATTGGCGCAAGCATCTCAACTATACAGAAAAAATAACTATTCTAATGCGTCAGATTTCAGCATAAATGGAAATGAAATTGCCTGGGGAACGATAGGTAATGCTAGTACCTCAGAAGGTTTATTCTTTGAGGTATTTAATGCCGGAGGTGTACTGCAGGTACCTATGGTTATCAGCGTTTGGGACGATGAATATGGAATTTCTGTTCCCAATAGTTTACACACGACAAAAAGCAATATTTCAAAAGCCTTAAGCGGTTTTCAAAAAGAAGAAGAATTAAATGGCTATGAAATTTTCGAGGTAAAAGGATGGGACTACCCAGCCCTTTTAGAGACCTATCAAAAGGCCGAACAATTAGCTAGAACTAAACATATTCCTGTTTTGATCCATGTTACTGAACTTACACAGCCCATTGGACATTCTACTTCTGGCTCACATGAAAGGTACAAAAGCAAAGAACGTTTGGTTTGGGAACAACAATTCGATTGTAATCTAGGGTTCAAAAACTGGATATTAGATAATGGCTTAGTGTCAAAAGAAGAGCTTGAGTCTATAGAAAAATCCTCGAAAAAACAGGCTAAACAAGCGAAAGCAGAGGCGTGGCATGAATACACCTCTCCTATTAATCAAGAAAGAGATAAACTCGTTGATGTATTAAATAATCTGCGATCGAATTCTAATGAAGACTTTCTAAATGATAAAATCAAAAAACTTTTAACAAATTCTTATTTGCTGAAAAGAAGTTTATTAGATGTGGCCTATCAGGTTAAAAGAGAAAGTTCTCAGCTTTATTTTTCAAATATGCACCTGCTTAGAGATTGGATGCTTTCTTTCGAAAAAAAGGAACAGCAAAGTTACTCTAGCCATCTTATAGATAATTCATCAAAAAACGCACTTGAAATCACCGAAGAGGCACCTGTATATAGCAATGCGTCTAATATGGTAGATGGCAGAATTATTATCCGAGATAATTTTGATGCACTTTGCAGTACCTATGATAATCTATTAATTTTTGGAGAAGATTGCGGTAAAATAGGCGATGTTAACCAAGGTCTTGAGGGTTTACAAGAAAAATATGGCGAAGATAGAATAAGTGATACTTCAATACGTGAAGCTAGTATTGTTGGACAAGGTATAGGTTTGGCTCTGAGAGGATTTAGACCAATTGCTGAGATTCAATATCTCGATTACATTTTATACGCGGCAAACGTAATTAGTGATGACCTTGCAACGTTAAGATATCGAAGCGTAGGACAACAAAAGGCACCACTGATCATTCGCACTCGTGGACATCGTCTCGAAGGAATTTGGCATTCGGGTTCACATATGGGTGCTCTAATTCATTTACTCAGAGGAGTATATATTTTAGCTCCTCGAAATATGACTCAAGCAGCTGGACTATACAATACACTTTTAGAAACAGGAGAACCCGCTTTACTCATTGAGAGTTTAAATGGGTACCGAATCAAAGAAAAAAAGCCTGACAATCTAGGAAGCTTTAAATTAAGAATTGGTAAAATTGATTTTATCAAAAAAGGATCAGATATCACCGTTGTTTCATACGGTTCTACCCTAAGAATAGTAGAAACAGTTTGCCTGGAGCTTGAGCGACACGGTATCTCTGTAGAACTTATTGACGCACAAACCTTATGGCCATTTGACAAAAATGGTGAAAGCGTTGAAAGCGTTAAAAAGACCAATCGCTTATTAGTCATTGATGAAGACGTACCTGGTGGTTGTTCTGCCTATCTACTTCAAGAAATTGTAGAGAAACAAGGAGGATTCAAATACTTAGACAGCGCACCACAAACCTTATCTGCAAAAGAGCATAGACCAGCCTATGGCTCAGACGGTGATTATTTTTCAAAACCAAATTACAACAGCATATTCGATAAAATTTATGGAATGATGCACGAGCTAAATCCTGAAAAATATCCTCTGAACTAATTTCTGGCTTTCACAATTGAAATTAGAATCTCCTTGTACAGGTCTTTGATATTATTAGAATTGTATCCTACCCCTTTAGATTTGAGATCAATGTCTTTTAAATCACCTATCAATCGACCAAGGCCCTTCAATCCAAAATAAGATTTTGCCTCGATATAATCTTGGACGAAATAAGGTGGTATTCCCAAATCTTTGGCCAAAACAGCAGTATTTGTTGTTCTCAACACTTGTAACTTAAACAATTTATTAAATAGATTGAACAGTGCTGGAAGAATTGCTTGAATTGGATAGTCTTTACTGTTTTGTTGAAAATGAGAAAGTATTTTAGCTGACCGTTCAAACTGACCTTTTAATAATGCATTGTTTAATTCAAAAACATTATAATCCTTGTTAACACCAACGTATCGCTCAATATGAATATCTTCAAAATGTGAGGTGTTAGGTTCTGCTAAAATCATTTTTTTTATCTCTTTATCAACGAGACTCAAATTAGTTCCGATGTGCTCAGCCAACATAATTTTAGCTTTTGGTGAAACACTTTTATTTGAGCGATTGAACAAAGCATCAATGAAAGGTGCTAATTGATTGTCATAAAGTGGTTTAGAATCAAAAACAACACCTATTTCAGAAATTAACTTAAATATTTTTTTACGTTTGTCTAATTTTTTTTGATTTAAACAGAAAACAATTACGGAGGAGAAAACAGGGTTTTTCAAATAAAACTCTAATTTATCAAATTGACGCATTAAATGTTGTGCTTCTTTGACCACAATAAGTTGTCTTTCAGCCATCATAGGCAATCTTTTGGCTTGCTCCAAAACCTTTTCTATTCCGTGTTCTTTACCATAGAAAACAGAAAAGTTAAATGCTTTTTCTTCCTCCGTTAAACTGTGGTTTTCAAAATATTTAGTCAACTCTTGAATAAAAAAAAGCTCCTCACCCTGCAATAAGTAAATAGGTTTGAATTCTTTTCGATCAATTTGAGCTTTTATGGCCTCAACACTCATAGATTAATATTAGTATACTTGTATAAAGAATTTTATCAGTGCTAAAACTGAATTTTAAAAGTTGTAATTTCAAAATTAAAATTAAGGATAATAAAAAGTTCATCTTTGATATTATTCGTAGAAAATACATTCTTTTAACTCCTGAAGAATGGGTTCGGCAACACTGTTTATATCACCTGATTGAAGAAATAAACATTCCTGCCTCTTTAATTCAGGTAGAAAAGACAATTTCAATTGGTAATACCAAAGGTAGATTTGATATAGTTGCCTTTAATCCTGATAGTAGTGTGTACCTAATTGTAGAATGTAAAGCCGTTAATGTTGAAATTGACCAGAATGTTTTTGACCAGATTGCCCGCTATTCTATGAACATGAATAACTCATATTTAATGGTAACTAATGGCATATCGCACTATTTTTGTAAAATAGATCACAAGCTTAAGCGTTATTTATTTTTAGAACAAATACCAAATTATCAAGAAC
>NZIQ01000057.1 GCA_002691685.1 Flavobacteriaceae bacterium
CCTAGGTTTCTTAAAAATTTCAACATTTCATTTTGTACTGAATGCAAATCATTCATTTTTAGTAAAAATTTATATGTTTGTTTAAGTTGTACTTCAAGATGGTAGTCTTGCCCAGATTCATAATGAGCCACTAATGAAAGTACCCTTGCAAAACACATAAGGTCCTCTCTCATTTTTAATTTCTTGCTTTTAATAATAAGTTCAAGGTGTCTAATACAATTGCGGTGATCTCCATTTCCAAAATACAAACAGGCAATTTTATAATGCAGTAGCATCACGTGATGCTCATCGATAAGATCTTTGTGGGTTTCTATTCCTCTTAAGATATCATTGACGTGTCTGAGCCCATTTGAAAAATCGCCTTCTATAAAAAAAGAGTTAAGTTTATTGAGCTCTGTGTAAAGAAAAATTAACGCTTTTAGATTGTCATTGTTCGGGAAATCTTCTTGAGTGGTGGTTTGAACAAAATCATGTAACACTTGTTTGAATTGAGTGTGGTATTTCAAAAAAAACAGTGATTCAAGCAAATAGTGGTTTCCTTTAATATAAAAAACAGGGTGAGCGTAAATCATTTCTTTAGATGCTGTAAATAAAGAAACCCATTTGGATGAAAATTTGTACGAAGACAAAAAATCTTGAGTGAGAAAACTGTACCACAAATGTGTTTTATACCACCATAATTTTTCCCTAAAATCCATGTCATTCACATCAAAAACAGGCAAATGTCTTTCAAAATAATTTTGAACGCGTTTAAGATCCTTATCGCTACGAACATATCCCACCTTAAGCATCATACCGTAAAGATTAATTGACAAATTAGAAAGTGTAGAGGTCAAATGATTCAATTCAGATAATCGGGTTGTTTGTTGAACCAATTCTTCTGCTCGTCTAGGTATGCTTCTAGTAATGAATTGTGTTTCAATATGCTTTTCAAATTCTACGATTTCATAAGCCATGTTTTTCTCTTCATGTTCCAGCGCAATTGACTTTGCTTTATCCAATATCTTTAGGCTTTGACGATACAACCCCTTTTGATAAAGTATTGTGGCAAAGTCTAATTGTTCTCTAATTTGAATTCGAGTATTTTGAACTGCTGGGTTCAATCGCAAACTGACAAGAAGCTGTTTATACAAATGTGCTTTAAGATTAGAAAGCTGAGATTTTTTAACAACACCACTCTCTAATATTTGTTTTTCATCGTACTCTTTTTGTTTCTCTAGAATAGTAAACAAACTGAGGAATTTAGAATCTGTGTTTACACCCAATCTTCCAACGTACAATTTAAATTGTCTTTTTTCTGACTTTGAGAGCGATTTAATTAAAACAAACAAATTGTCCTTTGAGTTAATTGTCATCGTATTTATTCTAGAGTTAACTCACTGATAACAAGTGAATTTATATTTAATGTTTAACGTTTAGCGTTGTAAATTACAACATCCTTTTCAAAAATAATGAATCGAGTAAGATTACTTTCGTAAGCTACATATATCTTTACTTCATGAAAACAGATATGGTTCATATTTTTGACACCACATTAAGGGACGGAGAACAGGTTCCTGGATGCAAGTTAGACGAAAGCGAAAAGCTCATCATAGCTGAACGTTTGGACCTTTTAGGGGTTGACGTAATCGAAGCAGGTTTTCCAATCTCATCACCTGGAGATTTCAAAGCAGTAAATGAAATTGCCAAACTCGTCAAAAACGCCTCTGTTTGCGGCTTAACTAGAGCTGTAAAAAAAGATATTGAAGTAGCAGCTGAGGCGCTTAAACCAGCGCTTAGACCCAGAATTCACACAGGTATAGGGACTTCTGATTCACACATCTCACACAAATTTAAATCAGACCGTAAAACGATTATTGAACGAGCCAAGCAAGCTGTAGCATATGCTAAAAACTTTGTAGATGATGTTGAGTTCTATGCTGAGGATGCAGGTAGAACAGACAACTCTTTCTTAGCCCAAGTTTGTGAAGAGGTCATAAAAAGTGGGGCAACAGTATTAAATATCCCTGACACTACCGGCTATTGCTTGCCAGAGCAATACGGAGATAAAATTAAATATCTTGTTGATAATGTAAAAAATATCGATAAAGCCATTATTTCTTGCCACTGTCACAATGACTTAGGATTAGCCACTGCCAATTCTATTGCTGGTGTTGTAAATGGAGCACGTCAAATAGAATGTACAATCAACGGTATTGGAGAACGCGCTGGTAACACTTCTTTAGAAGAAGTTGTTATGATTATGCGACAACATCCTGGTCTAAATTTAGACACTAGTATTGATAGCAAACTACTTTACGACACAAGTCAAATGGTCTCAGATAAAATGGGAATGCCTGTTCAGCCTAATAAGGCTATAGTGGGTTCTAATGCATTCGCACACAGTTCTGGAATTCACCAAGACGGAGTTATTAAAAATCGAGAGACCTACGAAATAATTGACCCAAATGACGTTGGAGTAAACATTTCTTCAATCATTTTGACCGCACGATCTGGAAGAGCCGCTTTAGCCTATAGAGCAAAAGAAATAGGGTATGAATTGAGTAAAATTCAACTTGACAATGCCTACCAAACCTTCTTATCACATGCTGATAAGAAAAAAGAAATTGTCAATGAGGATATTCACATAATTATGAAAGAAGTAAACATTAATCCCTATCCAGTAATCTAAAATTTTATGGGAAAAACTCTTTTTGATAAAGTCTGGGATGCACATATTGTCGATACAATTCAAGACGGTCCTCAGATTCTCTACATTGACCAACACTTAATTCACGAAGTTACCTCACCTCAGGCATTTGCAGAGCTAGAAGAAAAAGGAATTGACATGGCACGAACAGACAAAACAGTTGCTACTGCAGACCACAATGTCCCTACGATTAATCAGCATCTGTCTATTAAAGATGCCCTTTCAAGAAAGCAAGTAGATACACTCACCAAGAACTGTGAAAAATTTGGTGTTACGCTTTACGGATTAGGACACCCCTATCAAGGAATAATTCATGTGATGTCACCCGAATTAGGTATTACACAACCAGGAATGACAATGGTTTGTGGAGATAGTCATACTTCTACTCATGGAGCATTTGGCACCATTGCCTTTGGGATTGGAACATCTCAAGTTGCACAAGTTTTCGCTTCTCAATGTGTATTGATTAATAAGCCAAAAACCATGAGAATTACCGTAAGCGGTAAATTAGGGCACAATGTTGGACCAAAAGACGTTATTCTTTATATTATAGCCCAGCTCGGTACTAATGCAGGGACTGGTTTTTTTGTAGAATACGCAGGTAATGTATTTGAAGACATGACCATGGAAGGCCGCATGACCGTTTGTAATATGAGTATTGAAATGGGTGCAAGAGGAGGAATGATTGCTCCTGACCAGACAACTTTCTCTTACGTGAAAAATCGAGAATTTGCCCCTAAAGGTGAGGCATGGGATCAAAAACTAGCCTATTGGAAAACCTTGCATTCCGAAAAGGACGCCACTTTTGACAAAGAAATTCACTTTGATGCAGCAGATATCGCTCCAATGATTACTTATGGAACGAATCCAGGAATGGGAATGGCATTAGATGCTAAGATTCCAGCAGCTAAAAACGAAACAGAAGTTAAAGCGTTAGAATACATGGGCTTTAATGCAGGAGAAGAATTGTTAGGTAAGACTATAAACTATGTCTTTATAGGTAGTTGCACAAATTCTAGGATTGAAGATTTTAGAACAGTCGCAAGCTACATCAAAGGTAAGCGCAAAGCAAATAATGTCAACGCCTTGGTTGTGCCCGGTTCACAAAAAGTTGCAGCACAAATTCAGAATGAAGGTTTAAATCAAATTTTCGAAGAAGCTGGATTTGAGATAAGACAATCTGGCTGTTCAGCCTGTCTTGGAATGAATGAAGATAAAATTCCAGCAAATGAATATTGTGTTTCCACTTCAAATCGAAATTTTGAAGGAAGGCAAGGTCCTGGGGCAAGAACTTTACTTGCAAGCCCCTTGATTGCAGCAATGACAGCGGTAGAAGGAAAAATCACATCACTACACTAAGATTTAAATGGAAAAATTTACAAGACTTCAATCTAAAGCAGTACCTCTTCCTATTTCAGATGTCGATACAGATCAAATCATTCCAGCCAGGTTTCTAAAGGCAACCAATAAAATTGGTTTTGGTGAAAATTTATTTAGAGACTGGAGGTATTTAAACGATACTGAGCCAAACAAAGAGTTTGTTTTGAATAATCCGAAATACTCCGGTTCAATTTTAGTAGCAGGAGCAAATTTTGGTTGTGGTTCTTCAAGAGAACACGCAGCTTGGGCCATTGAAGACTATGGTTTTAAGGTTGTTATATCAAGTTTTTTTGCGGATATATTCAAAGGGAATGCATTGAACAATGGAATACTTGCCATTCAAATTGACCAGCATGAGTTGAACTCTATTTTACAAAAACTAGAAGCAGACCCAGAAATTATCATCGAAGTGGACCTAGAGGCGCAAAAATGTACTGTCCCTGTTTTGGGAATTGAAAGTTCTTTTGAAATCGATCCTTATAAAAAGTATTGTTTGCTCAACGGTTTCGATGATATTGACTTTTTACTCAGTAAGAAAACTGAAATCAATAAGTTCGAAAAAAAATAGATAAATGAATTACAATATAGCCGTTTTAGGCGGAGACGGTATTGGTCCTGAAGTGACACAACAGGCTAAAAAAGTACTCGACAAAATTGCAGACAAATACCAACATCAATTTAATTATACCGAGGCCTTGATGGGTGCATGTGCGATTGATGAAATAGGAAATCCGCTTCCCTCAGAAACAGTAGAGATATGTTTGAACAGTGATGCTGTTTTATTTGGTGCAATTGGAGATCCAAAATACGACAATGACCCAAGCGCCAAGGTTCGTCCTGAACAAGGCCTTTTAGCCTTGAGAAAAGCACTTGAATTGTTTGCTAATATTCGTCCAGTAGAATGCTATCCAAGCCTTATCGATAAAGCTCCTCTAAAAGCCGAAATCATTAAAGGCACTGATTTTGTTATTTATAGAGAACTAACTGGAGGTATTTATTTTGGTGAAAAGCACCTCTCCGAAGATCAAAGTTTTGCCTCTGACTTATGTGGCTATCATCAGTATGAAATTGAACGTATAGCACATTTAGCCTTCAAAGCAGCACAAACAAGAAGAAATAAGGTAACACTTGTTGACAAAGCAAATGTCTTAGAGTCTTCAAGACTTTGGAGAAAAGTCGTTAAAGAAGTTGCATGTCATTACCCAGGAGTTATACTTGATTTTCTTTTTGTAGATAATGCTGCAATGCAAATGGTATTAAACCCGTCACAATTTGATGTTGTTTTAACTGAAAATATGTTTGGTGATATTCTATCCGACGAAGGAAGTGTAATTGGTGGTTCAATTGGTTTACTAGCCTCTGCTTCTGTTGGAAACAAAGGTGCTCTTTTTGAGCCTATTCACGGGTCCTATCCACAAGCAAAGGGATTAGATATTGCCAATCCTATAGCATCAATTCTATCAGCGGCTATGTTACTAGAACATTTGAACTTACAGGAAGAAGCTTTATCTATTCGAAACTCAGTAATGCAATCACTTAAAGCAAAAGTGGTTACAAAAGATTTAGATGCAGACAGTACTTATGGTACGGAAGCTGTGGGAGCTCATATCGTCTCTTTGATTTAATAGCAAAAGATTTATTCAACTATCCTGCTTCTCAAGTACTGCAGTTCTATTTATATTTGCCCCATTAAATAACTTCTATGAAGATTTCTAATCAGTGGATTAAAGATTATCTCGAGTTTGACCTTAATGTCAATGAAACCTCTGAAATTTTGACCAATTTAGGTTTAGAAGTGGAAGGTGTTGAAACATACGAAAGTGTGAAAGGAGGTTTTGAAGGATTAGTGGTAGGTCATGTACTTTCTTGTAAACAGCACCCAAATGCGGATCGTCTAAAAGTCACTCGAGTTGATATAGGAGAAGACGAAATTTTGCAGATTGTATGTGGTGCACCCAACATAGCACAAAACCAAAAAGTTGTAGTGGCCATAGTTAACGCTACATTACACACAAACTCTGGAGAATCCTTTAAAATAAAAAAGAGTAAAATAAGAGGAGAAATTAGTCAAGGAATGATTTGTGCAGAGGATGAAATTGGCTTAGGAGAAAATCATGATGGTATTTTGATTTTAGAGTCATCACATAAACCCGGTACTCCTTGCTCAGAAATATTTGATGTAGTTAAAGATAATATTTATGAAATCGGATTAACTCCAAACCGATGCGATGCGATGAGTCATTATGGCGTGGCAAGAGACTTACGAGCCTATCTTGAAGTTAAGGGACACGAAAACAATTTCAATTTACCTTCGACTAATAAATTTCACGTCGAAAAAAGAGAACACAACGTAGAAATTGACGTTTTAAATGCAGCAGCAGCTCCTAGATATTGTGGAATTGTGATTTCTGACTGTAAGGTTTCAGAATCACCAAACTGGTTAAAAAACAGACTTAAGGCAATTGGCCTTAACCCTATTAACAATATAGTCGACATCACTAATTATGTTTTGCATTCCATCGGACAACCACTTCATGCATTCGACTTCAATAAAATTAAAGGGCAAAAAGTTGTAGTTCGAAATGCTGTTGAAAATGAGAAATTTGTCACTTTAGACGGAGTTGAAAGAAAATTAAGTGCTGAGGATTTAATTATTTGCGATGCTGAAAAACCTATGTGTCTTGCGGGAATATTTGGAGGAGAACATTCAGGAGTCACTCAAAAAACTACTACAATATTTTTAGAAAGTGCCTTCTTTGACCCTGTTACTACTAGGAAATCAGCAAAGCGTCACGGTCTTAGTACCGATGCCTCGTTCAGATTTGAAAGAGGAGTTGACATTGAATTAACTGAACACGCCCTAAAAAAGGCGGCCATTCTAATCGAAGAAATTGCCGGAGGTATTATTTCCTCAGAACTACAAGATTTGTTCCCGAAAAAGTTCGAGGCACCTAAGTTTTTTATGAGTTTTGATAAACTCAATAAAATTGCCGGAGTTCAAATTCCTGAGAAAGATATTCAACAGATTCTCACGGCATTAGAAATAAAGGTTTTGAGTGTAAATGAAGCTGGCTATGGACTTAGCATTCCTCTTTATCGATGGGATGTCACTCGAGATATCGATGTAATTGAAGAGGTGCTTCGAGTTTATGGATATCACAATATTCCAGTCGCACAAAAATTAAATAGCTCATTGGTACATCATACCAACCAAGGAAATTTAGCTTTTCAAGATAAAACAGCCTCTTTCCTATCATCTCTTGGTTTTTATGAAATAATGACCAATAGTCTGATTGCTGCAAAACACAACCTGAACAACGAAAAGGTCTCTATTTTAAATCCTCTAAGTCAAGATTTAAGTGTGATGAGAGATAACCTGATTCACTCTGGTCTACAAGTCATTAACCATAACGTAAATAGACAACAACAAAACCTGAAGCTCTACGAATTTGGAAAAACGTATAATTTTAATAATGAGCAATACATAGAAAAAAATCAACTCTGCATATATCTTTCAGGACAAAAACAAAAAGCACATTGGGCAGTTGCATCCGAAGAAAATAGTGGTTTTTTTGACATTAAAGGTCTTACAATAACTCTTTTCGAGCGATTTGGAATAAATAATGAAGAAACCTATACAATTCAAAACGAGGTTTTTCAGTACGGACTGGAATGCAAATACAAGAATCAAAAAATAGCTCAAATTGGATGTCTATCTTCGAAAATTTTAACTCAAAACAACACTTCTCAGCAGGTTTACGCTGCAATTATTGAATGGGATTACTTCTGCGAAATGGCTAGTCAATATGAAAAGCCAAAATTTAATGAACTCAACAAATTTCCAAAAGTCAAAAGGGATTTAGCCCTCCTCATTGACGACAGTCTTCGATTTGATCAATTACAAGAAGTAGCACGACAAGCTGCTTCAAAACTATTGAAAGAAGTCTCCCTGTTCGATGTTTACGAAGGAAAAGAACTGCCCGTAGGTAAAAAATCTTATGCATTGAGCTTTATTCTCGAAGACAGGCATAAAACCTTGACTGACAAACAAATTGACCATACTATGGGAAAAATCACTAAAGCGCTCGTTGATGCTTTTAATGTAGAATTGAGATAAATTTTGCCTTAAACAAATTTTTAGGTTCCATAATTTATTCTATAC
>NZIQ01000058.1 GCA_002691685.1 Flavobacteriaceae bacterium
AGCGCTACATGCAGGGCATGATGTCGCACAAAATGCAGGAACTAGAGCTGTTCCTATTTATCAATCTACGGCTTACGTCTTTAACGATTCAGATCACGCTGCCAACCTCTTTGCACTAGCAGAAACGGGTAATATCTATTCAAGAATTAACAACCCTACGAATGATATATTAGAGCAGCGACTTGCGGCCTTAGAAGGAGGAATAGCCGCTGTAGCCACTGCTTCAGGAACCTCTGCCATCGCAACTAGTCTTTTGACGCTCCTTAAAACTGGAGATCATATTGTGGCCTCGAACAGTTTATATGGTGGCACCTACAACCTATTGAATGTAACGCTTCCCAGACATGGGATTACCACCACCTTTGTCAACCCATCAGATCCAGAAAATTTTACGCGTGCAACCCAAGAGAATACAAGAGTCTTTTTTATTGAATCTCTAGGAAATCCAAAATTAGATGTATTAGATATCGAAGCGATATCTACCCAAGCAAGAGCCAATAGAGTTCCTTTAATTGTCGATAACACAGTGGCTACACCATATTTACTCAATCCGATTGCTCATGGAGCTAATATTGTAATTCACTCTTTAACGAAATACATCAATGGAAACGGAACGTCGCTAGGAGGTGTGATTATAGACGCAGGAACCTTTGATTGGGCGAATGGAAAATTCCCCGAATTTACAGAGCCTTCTCCGGGCTATCACGGTTTGGTATACAGCGAAGCACTTGAGGCTGCTGCCTTTATCGCCAAGGTCAGAATAGAAGGATTAAGAGATTACGGAGGAGCCTTGAGTCCATTTAACGCTTTTCAAATTATTCAAGGTTTAGAAACACTGGAGTTGAGGATTAAAAAACACAGTGAAAATGCATTAGAACTGGCAAAATGGTTACAACAGCAGCCTCAGGTAAACTGGGTGAATTATCCTGGTTTAGAAACAAGTGCCCATAAGAATTTAGCTGATAAATACCTACCTCAGGGTCAGAGTGGAATTCTCACCTTCGGGGTAAAAGGAGGCTTTGAAGCCGCAAAATTAATTGCGGATAAAACCAAAATATTTTCCTTGCTCGCCAATATCGGTGATACAAAATCATTGATCATTCATCCCGCTAGTACCACCCATCAGCAGTTAAATGATGCGCAACAAGAAAGTACAGGAGTGACTAAGGATTTAATCCGTCTATCAGTGGGTCTTGAGAGTGTTAAAGATCTCAAGTCTGATTTAAAGGAGGTATTTGAATTGATTGACCAAGAAACCTTTGAAACAATTTCATAGGTGAATATATGCCTGAGTTAAAAGAACTGTTATCAACCAATTTCACCATTCCCAAAGGTGTTGAGGTCCAAATAAACCTTTCGTATCACATTTTCGGAAAGTCTTTGGGAACTGCGCCAGTGGTTTTGGTTAACCATGCACTTACAGGAAACTCTGAGGTGGCTGGTGAGAATGGCTGGTGGAAGTCTGTTATTGGTGACGACAAGCCTATAGACACCAACAGATTCACGGTACTCGCTTTTAATTTTCCAGGAAATGGTTTTGATCAGAAACCTGAAAATCTAATTCATAATTACAAGGATTTCGATCTCAATGCTATTGGGAAAATTCTTTTTGAGGGATTAGATTCATTAGGTGTACAAAGCGTTTATTGCGGTATTGGTGGCTCAGTTGGTGGGGCTTTATTATGGCATATGGCAGCCATCAGACCTCATTTTTTTGAAAAAATCATCCCTGTTGGATGCGATTTCAAAGCAACAGATTGGCTAAGAGCCCTTTGTAAACTTCAAGATGATTTATTACAAGATGAAAAGCGAGGAATACGCCTAGCTCGACAACACGGAATGACCTTTTATAGATGTCCAGAAGGTTTAAATTATAAATTTCAAAATAAGAAAACAGAAGAATCAGATTCATTCATGGTAGAAGACTGGTTAAACTACCACGGTTCGGCGCTTGAAAAACGATTTCAACTAGCCTCTTACAAGCTTATGAATCATTTGCTATCCACAGTCGATATAAGTACACAAGAACAGACTGCTGTTGATATTGCTTCTTTAATTGAATCAGAAATTCACATAGTTAGTGTAGATTCTGATCTCTTGTTTACAGCCTATCAAAGTCATTTGAATTATCAAGAGCTCAAAAGACAAAAAAAAGAAGTGTTTTATTATGAAATCGAATCGATACACGGACATGACGCTATTTTAATTGAATACCCAAAACTCTCTACCATCCTAGAACGAATTCTTTAGGCCCAAATCAAAAAGAAAAGATGGACTATTTAGTGACTTTAATCATTTGAATTTCTGTTGTTTTGGAACATATTGATGATATTGCATAAAATTAGAAAATATCGCTAAACGCATGAATAAAGAAAAGCCTGATATAGCAAGCCAATTGAAAAAAAGAATTTTGGTTTTAGACGGCCCTATGGGGACCATGATTCAGCAATATCATTTTGAAGAAGAAGATTATAGAGGAAATCGCTTTTCCGACTGGCCCTGTGCATTAAAAGGAAATAACGACTTATTGTCCATTACCCAAGCAGCCTGCATCGAATCAATTCACCAAAGCTATGTGGATGTCGGTGCAGATATTATAGAAACCAATACCTTTTCTTCGACCACTATCGCTATGGAAGACTATCAAATGCAAGATTTAGTCGAAGAAATAAATTATCAGTCTGCTAAAATAGCAGCCAAGGTAGCCGCAAAGGCCACTAAAAAAAATCCGGATAAACCTATTTATGTTGCGGGTTCTTTGGGGCCTACTAATAAAACTGCTTCGATGTCACCCGATGTCAATAATCCTGGATATAGAGCCATTGATTTTGAAACGCTAAGAAAGGCCTACTATCAGCAGTCAAAGGCACTTATAGAAGGTGGTGCAGATATTTTATTGGTAGAAACGGTTTTTGATACCTTGAATGCCAAAGCCGCATTATTTGCGATAGATGAATTGCAAGAAGATTTGGGAATAAGCATCCCTACAATGCTCAGCGGAACGATTACAGATGCATCAGGTAGAACATTGTCTGGTCAAACGGCAGAAGCCTTTTTGATTTCTATGGAGCATGCCAATTTATTGAGTATTGGTTTTAATTGTGCCCTTGGGGCGGATCAATTAACCCCTTACCTCGAATCTATATCGTCTAGATCTGACTTTGCCATTTCAGCCCATCCCAACGCAGGCCTTCCCAATGCTTTTGGAGAATACGATCAAACTCCAGAAGAAATGACCTCACATATTGAAGAATACCTTCAAAAAGGCTTGATCAACATTGTAGGAGGGTGCTGCGGTACCACACCTGATCACATCGCTTCAATCGTGAAACTCACTTCAAACTATAAACCCAGAGTTTGGAAGAGCGCAGGTTGAAATTGGCAGGTCTTGAACCCCTGATCATTTCGAAGGAATCCAACTTTGTCAATGTAGGTGAACGAACTAATGTAGCTGGGTCAAAAAAGTTTCTTCGACTGATTAAAGAAGAGGCGTTTGAAGAAGCCATTTATATCGCAAGAGAACAGGTAGAAGGAGGTGCTCAAATCATCGACATCAATATGGATGATGGTTTGATTGATGGAAAAGAGACCATGGTTACTTTTTTAAATCTCATTATGGCCGAACCGGAAATTGCAAGGGTTCCCATTATGATTGACTCTTCTAAATGGGAGATTATTGAAGCAGGTTTACGAGTGGTTCAAGGAAAATGTGTGGTTAATTCCATCAGTCTTAAAGAAGGCGAGGAAATCTTTATTGCACAGGCAAAAAAGATTAAAAGATATGGGGCTGCTGTAATTGTAATGGCCTTTGATGAGACGGGACAAGCAGATAACTACCAAAGACGCATTGAAATTGCACAACGCTCTTATGAGCTTTTAATCAACAAGGCTAAATTTCCTCCTGAAGACATCATTTTTGATTTGAATATTTTTCCTGTGGGAACGGGAATGCAAGAACATCGAAAAAATGCCATTGATTTTATCGAGGGCGTGAGATGGGTACGTCAAAATTTACCTCATTGCAGCTGTAGTGGTGGAGTCAGCAATGTTTCATTTTCTTTTAGAGGAAATAATCGCGTTCGCGAAGCCATGCACTCCGCTTTTTTATACCACGCAATTAAAGCGGGAATGAATATTGGAATTGTTAATCCTTCGCTTTTAGAAGTTTACGATGACATTCCAAAAGAATTATTAGATTGTGTCGAAGATGTCTTACTCGACCGAAAAGAGGACGCCACTGAGCGCTTATTGGCTTTTGCCGAACAGGTCAAGTCGAGTTTAAACAAAAAGGAATTAGATCTATCTTGGCGCAAAACATCACTTCAAGAGCGCATCACACATGCACTTATCAAAGGAATTGACACCTATATCATTGAAGACACAGAAGAGGCAAGACTTTTCAGTACACTGCCTTTAGAGGTTATCGAAGGACCACTGATGTCAGGTATGAATGTGGTTGGTGATTTATTTGGAGAAGGTAAAATGTTTTTGCCCCAAGTCGTAAAGTCTGCTCGAGTCATGAAAAAAGCCGTGGCCTATCTTCAGCCTTACATTGAAGAACACAAAGATGAGGATACCCGTTCAGCAGGTAAAATCCTAATGGCCACTGTCAAAGGCGATGTTCACGATATCGGTAAAAATATTGTTAGTGTAGTACTTGCATGTAATAATTACGAAATCATCGATTTGGGCGTGATGGTACCTCCAGAGAAAATCTTGGAAGAGGCTCGAAAAAATGAAGTAGACGCCATTGGATTAAGTGGATTAATTACGCCTTCACTGGATGAGATGGTTTTTGTCGCTAAGGAGATGCAACGTCAAAATTTCAACATGCCATTACTCATTGGAGGGGCTACCACCTCCAAAGCACATACGGCGGTTAAAATAGCTGACCAATACGATCATTCCGTTGTGCACGTCACCGATGCATCGAGAGCTGTAACCGTAGTAGGAGATTTACTCAACAAAAAAACAGGAGCAGCTTATCAAAATCAGATTAAGAAAGACTACGCTGAATTCAAGGCCAATTTTATAGGTCGTAAAAGGCAAAAGAATTATTTGGCACTGGATCAGGCACGTCAACTGAAATATCGTATCAATTGGAATGATTTTGTAACAAATACCCCCAATTTTTTGGGAGTTCAAGTCATTGATGAGATTCCTATTGAAAATTTGATTCCTTTTATTGACTGGACACCTTTTTTTAGAACCTGGGATTTACACGGAAAATTTCCAACGATTCTAAAAGATGAAATTGTAGGGAAAGAAGCTACTGAATTATTCGAAGATGCCCTTAATATGCAGTCAAAACTCATCTCTTCTAATAGGTATTTTGGCCGAGCCGTTTTTGGAATTTTTAAGGCAAATGCAGTTGAAGACGACATTGAGGTTTATACCCCAGAGCGCAAAATACACTACTTTAGAACTCTGAGGCAACAGTCTGAAAAGGCTCCCGGAAAACCTCAAATAGCACTTTCTGACTTTATATGTCCAAAATTAGAACAGAAAGAAGATCACATCGGTTGTTTTTGCGTTACTACTGGACATCATATCGAAGAGCTGGCAACATCTTATGAAAAAGAGGGAGATGACTATAATGCCATCATGGTTAAAGCCTTAGCAGATCGTTGGGCCGAAGCACTTGCAGAGTTTCTCCATCTCAAAGTCAGAAAAGAATATTGGGGATATGCCTCACAAGAAGAATTGAATACCGATGAGCTCATCGCTGAAAAATACAAAGGCATACGTCCAGCTCCGGGATATCCGGCTTGCCCTGATCACCTTGAAAAAGAAACCATTTGGGAACTTTTAGAGGTTGAAAAAAACATTGATGTTCGTCTTACTGAGAGTTTAGCCATGTGGCCAGCCTCATCGGTAAGCGGGTATTACTTTGCACATCCCGAAGCGAGATATTTTGGATTGGGACAAATTACTGAAGAACAAGTTACTAATTTTGCAAAGCGTAAAGGAATTACCTTGGAAAAAGCTAAAAAATGGTTAGCACCGAATATGACCGTGAGCTAGATGAAAGTAACAGAGCACATAGTACAAGCAGATAAATGCTTGTTTTCATTTGAAATACTTCCGCCCTTAAAAGGGCAGGATATCAATGCCATCTATCACACCGTTGAAAATTTGTTGGAATTTAACCCTCCTTTCATTGATGTGACCTACCATAGAGAAGAATACCAATATGTCGAAAAAGCCGGTGGATTATTAGAAAAAAGAGTGGTTCGAAAACGACCTGGCACTTTGGGGATTTGTGCTGCCCTTCAGTCTAAATACGATGTCGATATGGTGCCCCACGTTCTTTGCGGTGGATTCACCAAAGAAGACACAGAAAACTTTTTGATTGATTTGGATTTTTTGGGAATTAATAATGTGGTGGCTTTACGTGGAGACGCCGTATCAACTGAGGTGTACTTTAAGCCAGAACAGCAAGGGCATTCTTATGCCAGTGAACTCGTAGCGCAAATAAATGGACTCAACAAAGGTCATTATCTCGATGAAGAGTTGAAGCATTCGCATGCTACAGATTTTTGTATTGGAGTAGGGGGATATCCTGAAAAACACATGGAGGCGCCGAGTCTTGAAAACGACATTGCTTTTTTAAAACAGAAAGTAGATTCAGGAGCAGATTACATCATTACACAAATGTTCTTTGACAACCAAAAGTATTTCGAATTCGTTGACCGCTGTAGAAAAGAGGGAATCAATTGCCCCATTATTCCAGGATTAAAACCGATTTCGACTATCAAACAACTGTCATTGCTGCCACACCGATTTCATGTTGACCTTCCTCAAGATTTAATACAAGCCGTGGAATCCTGTTCTTCAAATACACAAGTTAAAGAAGTCGGTATTGAATGGTGCATTGCACAAAGTCAGGAGCTTATTCAAGCTGGAGTTCCTGTTTTACATTACTACACCATGAGTCGAAGTGATAACATTCATAAAATCGCTAAAGCCATATTTTATTGAGAAACCTTCTTTTTTTGCATTGTCTCGGTATTTGCGGGTTTGTTTGCTCAGGTCAAAGCAGAGACCATTGTAGAAACGTCTACTGCTTGGAACGGAACCTCTTATCGAATCCCAAATGACCCTTCTGTTTTGGTTTTGAAAATTAAAATCCCCGCAAAAGATACCTTGGCCTGGCACCAACATCCTTATTTCAATGTGGATTATTTACTAAAAGGTAAGCTCAAGGTAGAGACTCAAAAAGGGGAAACACTAATGATGAAAGCCGGAGAATCTTTAGTTGAATTGAATGAACAATGGCACAGAGGAATAAATGTAGGACAAGAGGATATTGAAATTTTGGTCTTCTACCTAAAGCATAAAGACGTTCCAATAACCATGCCCCAATAATTACATTTGTTTTTCAAGTTCTTCAAGACTTATGCCTTTTGTTTCAGGCATAATTGTAATTACCCAGAAAAGTTGAATACACATTACCAGCATGAAAAAGGCGAAAATAGGCCATGGGTTTTGTCCAAAAATTCCGCTTTCTTCGTCAAGGAAAATCGGAGTGATTAAGGTTATAATTGCGGCGAAAATCCAATGCGTACTAGCGCCCCATGACTGCCCATAAGACCTTATTTTATTCGGAAATATTTCAGAGATAAAAACCCAAATTACCGCCCCTTGACCCATCGCATGAGAGGCGATAAAGAGCAAGATAAAGCTGATCAAAAATCCGGCAGATAAAGAGGCATAAAAAGCATAGGCTACCATCCCGAGCGAAACAATATAGCCCCATGAACCAATTTTGAGTAATTCTCTTCGTCCTAAACGATCGATTAATCGAACACCAACATAAGTAAACACAAGATTGATCAACCCTATAGATATAGAACTAAACAAGGATTCAGAGCTGGCTAAACCTGCTTTTTGTAGAATCTCAGGTGCGTAGTACAATACGAAATTGATTCCAGAGAGCTGATTGAAAAAGGCAATCACAAAAGCTAAAAACAATGGTTTTTTGTGAGCAGATGAGAACAACTTGGTCTTTTTCTTAGCGGAGAGCTCCTTTTCCTCTTGAATGGCTGCAATAGCTGAATCAACTGCTTGCTGATTATAGAGTTTTCCTAAAATAGTTCTAGCCCCGTTAATATCCTCGTGTTTGCTGATTAGCCAACGAGGAGACTGGGGTAATTTCAGAGCTAGTAAGGTATAGATTATTGCCGGTAGGGTTTCTACTCCTAGCATCCAACGCCAATCTTCACTTCCTTGAAATCCTTTTAACAGGTAATTCGAAAGAAAGGCGATTAGTATTCCAAATACAATATTAAATTGATACAGCGCTCCAAGTTTACCCCTGTTTTCAGCTGAGGCAATTTCAGAAATGTAAATGGGTGCAGCAACTGATGAAATACCGACACCAACACCTCCAATAAAGCGAAATGCAGAAAATAAAATGGGATTAGAGGCCATAGCTGATCCGATGGCTGACAAGGTATACAGTATACCAATTCCGATCAGGGTGTTTTTTCTACCGAAACGATCGCAGGGGATTCCTCCGAAAATACTTCCGAGAACTGTTCCCCACAGGGCCATAGACATGATAAAAAATCCGTGAAACAAAGGAGAGGTATTCCAAAGTGTTTTGATTGGTAAATTAGCTCCGCTGATCACAACGGTATCAAAGCCGAATAAAAACCCAGCTAATGACGCGGTCAGCGCGATATTAAATATTCTGTTCATGTGGGTTAGTTTGTTTGTCTAATGTGGTTTTAATTTTTTCAAGGATTTGTTCAGTCGCACCTTTTTTGGCTTGAATTCGCTCCAAATTATTGGCTCCAAGTTTTTGAATTAATCGGGGATTACTCATCCATTTGTTTATGATTTTTTCAAGTTCTTCAGTATTCTTGACGACTTGAATTCCACCATTTTGGTGCAAATCAAGAACTTCTGGAAAAGCACTGTAATGAGGGCCTATAAGGATTGGTTTTGCGTAAACAGCGGCTTCTAGTGTATTGTGAAGACCTGTTTTAAATCCACCACCTATAAATGCGCAATCTCCATAGTAATAAAGGCTGCTTAACAGTCCTATTTGATCTACAATCAGCACTTGGTTTTGCAAATCTGCTTCGTATTTTGAAAGGCACTGTGCATTGAAAGCTTTAAAAAGAGCTGAGATTCGATTTATATTTTTGATATCTACCTGATGTGGAGCGATTATAAGTTTTATATCTGTACTCGACATTAATTCATAAAGGAGTTCTTCTTCTTCAGGCCAAGAACTGCCAAGAACCATCGTAAACTTGTTTTTGGCAAAGTTTTGAGCCCATTCTAATTCTCTTCGTTGCGAGGCAATCTCTACAACACGATCGTATCGGGTATCTGAACTTTGGACGGCATTAAGGTGTGGTAAAAAGTTCTTAAGTTGCTTTTGAGAGTTTTCGTCTTGGGTGAAAATAGTATCGAAACAACCTGTAGCCTTTCGCAGCAGTTGTCCCTGCCATTTAAAGAGAATGTGATTTTGATAAAATCGTGCTGAAATGAGTAGTGCAGGAATTTTTTGTGCTTTAAGTGCGAACATGAAATTCGGCCAAAGCTCGTACTTCACGAAAATAGCCAACGCAAAGTCTTGACTTTGAAGAAATCGCTTGGCGTTGCGCTTAGTGTCCAATGGCAAATAAATTGTTTTATCTGCTAGGTTATTATTTTTTTGAATTTCATACCCGGATGGAGAGAAAAAACTCAACAAAATAGCGTATTCACTAAAATGAGATTTGAGCTGTTTGAGCAGCGGCTGACCCTGTTCGTATTCACCTAGAGAAGCCACGTGCATCCAAATGACTTTTCTGCCAGGATTCCATTGATCCATAGATTGTAGTACACCTTTTCTTCCTTTAAAAAAAAGTCTCATTTTAGGAGACAAAAGACCTGAAAATCTATCGAAAAATTGGAGCGATTCAATTAGGAAGTTATAAACGTATGACATCGAGGTGCAAATATTAGACAATATTAAAAATTCAAATCGCGAATTACTACCTTTGAGGCAATTAAATCTGGATGAAAAAGATACAAATGGTTGACCTGGTGAGTCAACTTGAGCCCATTAAAAATGAGATTTTATCTTCTTTTGAACAAATACTCGAAGAAGCATCTTTCATAAACGGCCCACAGGTGCGTAAATTCCAAGTAGACTTAGAGGCTTATATGGAAGTGAAACACGTGATTCCTTGTGCCAATGGAACCGATGCCCTCCAAATTGCTATGATGGGCCTTGGACTAAAACCTGGTGATGAGGTGATTACAGCTGATTTTACTTTTGCTGCCACTGTTGAGGTTATTGCCTTACTCGGACTCACCCCAGTTTTAGTGGATGTCGATCCAAGAACTTTTGTAATTGATGTCAAAGCGATTGAAAGAGCAATTACGTTAAAAACCAAGGCCATCGTCCCTGTTCATTTATTTGGCCAAAGTGCACCTATGGACGAAATTAATGCACTGGCGAAAAAACACAATTTATATGTAATCGAAGATAATGCTCAAGGCATTGGAACACATTATATCGATAAGAATCATAATAAACATAAAGCAGGAACTATTGGAGATGTTTCTGCAACCTCATTTTTTCCTTCGAAAAACCTTGGAGCTTACGGAGATGGTGGAGCTTTGATGACTAATAGTGATGAATTGGCACATATTCTAAGAGGAATTGTTAATCACGGAATGTACGAGCGCTATCATCACGATGTGGTAGGTGTAAATTCTAGACTTGACTCTTTACAAGCAGCTGTTCTAGCTGCTAAATTGCCACATTTAGACACGTACAATGCCAAGAGAAGACGTGCAGCCATTAAGTACAATCATTATTTTCAAAATAGTCCTTTTCTAATTACGCCACTTACGGTCAGTAGTTGTGAAGGCACCTGTGAACAATGTACTTGCCATGTGTTTCATCAATATACACTTCGCGTCAAAGAAGGCAAAAGAGATGGACTTGCAGAATGCTTAAAAGCCACGCAAATTCCTTTTGGTATATACTACCCTATACCTCTGCATCGTCAAAAAGCATATATAGACAGTAGATACAAAGAAGAAGATTTTACTGTGACAAATCAGTTGGTAGATGAGGTTATCTCTTTACCTATGCATTCAGAATTAGAAGACGACCAAATCGAATTCATCGCCAAAACGGTGTTGGATTATTTAAACCAAACCTAAATAAGAACAATGAAAATTTTAGTCACAGGAGGACTCGGCTTTATAGGTTCTCACACCGTGGTTGAACTCGTTCAAAAAAATTATGAAGTAGTAATTATTGACGATCTCAGTAATTCAGACGAAAAAGTCTTAGACGGTATTAAACAAATCACGGCTAAAGATGTTCAGTTTGAAAAAATCGATTTACGAGATCGAGGTGCAATTGCCGATTTTTTTGACAAGCATTCCGATGTTCAAGGCGTTATACACTTTGCAGCGTCTAAAGCTGTAGGTGAAAGTGTGGAAGACCCGCTCATATATTACGAAAATAATCTTTCGAGTTTGGTCTACCTTTTAAAAGAATTACTCGCAATAGGAAGAACTAACTTCATTTTCAGCTCTTCATGTACAGTTTACGGTGAGGCTGACCAAGTTCCAATTACCGAAGAAGCTGAGATTAAGCCTGCCCTTTCGCCTTATGGAAACACCAAACAAATCGGTGAAGAAATCATCAAAGATTCCTGTAAAGCCTATCCGGAACTCAATGCAATTTCTTTGAGGTATTTCAATCCAATTGGAGCCCATCCTTCTACTTTAATAGGAGAGTTGCCTATCGGTGTTCCACAAAATTTAATTCCCTTTATTACGCAAACTGCGGTTGGCTTAAGAAGAGAACTCTCGGTTTTTGGCGACGATTATCCAACCGAAGATGGAACCTGTATTAGAGATTATATTTACGTAGTAGATTTAGCCAAGGCGCACGTCAAAGCATTAGAGCGCTTAATTAACCAAAAAGCTAGTACTAATTACGAGGTTTTTAACTTGGGAACAGGCAAAGGCAGTTCGGTGATGGAAGTCATTCAGAGCTTTGAACGTATTTCTGAACAAAAACTACCCTACAGAATAGCATCAAGGCGCGAAGGGGACGTAATTAAAGCTTTTGCTGACACCAAAAAAGCCAATCAAGTACTTGGTTGGTCGAGCGAGACACCCCTAGATGACGCTTTGTTAACTGCGTTGCGTTGGGAGAAAAAAATTAGAGAATAAATAACAGCTTATGAATACCATTCGAATGATTTTAATACTTGTTGTAGCAGCTTTTTCATCTCAACTGAGTAGTGCCCAGCAAGTCTATGTGCATTGTGGATCTCTTTTTGATTCAGCCTCAAAAACCTGGAATAATGAACAAACTGTAATCATTGAAAACGATAAGATTATCGCAGTTAAATCAGGCTTCGTAAAGGCAGGAAAGAAAGACATGGTAATCGACTTGACCAAAGCTTATTTAATGCCGAGTTTTATTGATATGCACGTGCATATTGAGGGAGAGTCATCGCCTTCAAGACAGCTTGATCGCTTCGTTTTAAATCCTGAAAAAGAGTTGAAAATATTACAAACTCCAATTTTTGTCATGAAAGATGGAAATATTGTCGATTTGGACTAGTACTGAAATAAGCAATTAATGTAAATTTACAGCCTAATCAAGGGTTTAAGCCTCCATAAATGAACAAATTTTCTTTTTTAAATGCGGCGCATACATCTTATTTTGAGACACTCTATCAAGAGTACCTCAAAAGTCCTGATACCTTAGAGCCTAGTTGGAAAGCCTTTTTTCAAGGATTCGACCTTGGAGCAGAAAGCATTTTAGAGGATTGGGACATTGAAATCGCTGATCAAGGAACAGTTACAGCATCTAATGGTGTCAACAAGGCTCCTGAATCAATGCAACGCGAATTTAGGGTGCTCAAACTTATTGACGGTTATCGAACAAGAGGTCACTTGTTTACCAAAACTAATCCTGTTCGAGAGCGTCGTACTTACTTGCCCAATTTAGATTTATCGAATTTCGGTTTGACTTCCTTAGATCTTGATGAGGTTTTTAATGCGGGAGAAGTCATCGGAATTGGTCCATCAAAATTAAGAGATATTATTTCTCATTTGGAAAATATCTACTGTCATTCTATAGGAGTAGAGTATATGTATATTCGAACTCCTGAGCGAATAGCATGGTTTCAGGGTAAACTCAATGAAAACGACAATAGACCTTCGTTTTCAACAGATCAAAAGAAATACTTACTGAAAAAGTTAAATCAAGCCGTTTCATTCGAGCGCTTTTTACACACCAAGTACGTGGGCCAAAAGCGATTTTCACTTGAAGGAAATGAATCACTAATTCCGGCCTTAGATGCCTTAATTGAAAAGGGGGCTGAAATAGGAGTAAAAGAATTTGTGATGGGTATGGCACACAGAGGAAGACTTAACGTGCTTACAAATATCTTTGGAAAATCACCAAAGCAAATCTTCTCAGAGTTTGACGGCAAGGATTATGAAGAAGCCATTTTCGACGGAGATGTGAAGTATCATTTGGGTTGGACTTCTAAAAGAGAAACAGACAATGGCAAAGTTGTTAACCTGAATATTGCGCCGAACCCCTCTCACTTAGAAACTGTCAACGGTATTGTAGAAGGTATTGTTCGGGCGAAACAAGAGCACAATACCTCAGGAGATACTGGGGAAATCCTTCCTATATTAATCCATGGGGATGCGGCTTTTTCTGGGCAAGGAGTGGTCTATGAGTGCATCCAAATGGCCCGTCTAGAGGCGTATAAAACAGGAGGCACCATTCATATTGTTGTCAACAATCAAATAGGATTCACAACCAACTATTTAGACGGTCGTTCTTCAACTTATTGCACAGATGTGGCCAAGGTGACGCTTTCTCCAGTTTTACATGTTAATGCGGATGATGTTGAAGCCGTTGTGCATGCGACAACTATGGCTCTCGAATATCGCATGAGATATCATAGAGATATTTTTATCGATCTTTTAGGATACCGAAAATACGGTCACAATGAAGGAGATGAACCTAAGTTTACTCAGCCTGTTTTGTACAGCAAAATTGCCAAGCATAAAAATCCTCGAGACCATTATGCCAATCAACTCATTGTCGATGGAATCATTGAAGAGGGTGAGGTTAGTAAATTAGAAGAAGAATATAAAAATATGCTTGAAGAGGATTTGATAGACAGTCGTAAGATTGAAAAAACGGTCATTACTCCCTTTATGCAAGATGAGTGGAAAGGCTATTCACAGCTCGCAAATCAGTACCAAATGATGAAGCGAATTGACACCACTTATCCGAAAGAAAAATTAGATGCTTTAGCGGAAAAAATCACCAAACTTCCAGAAGGCAAAAAGTTTTTAAGAAAAATAGAACGACTCATTGCTGCCCGAAATGAAATGTACTTTGATCGCAATGCGCTGGACTGGGCTATGGGTGAATTACTAGCCTACGGAAGTCTTATTGATGAAGGATACAATATTCGAATGGCTGGTCAAGATGTAGAAAGAGGTACTTTTTCTCACAGACATGCAGTTACTAAGACTGAAATGAATGAGGAAGATGTCTTACTTCTAAACGAACTAGGTGAGCAACAAAACGGTAAGTTTCAAATTTATAACTCGCTCTTGTCAGAATACGCTGCAATGGCTTTTGATTATGGTTATGCGATGGCGAGTCCAAATACACTTTGTATTTGGGAAGCTCAATTTGGAGATTTTAGCAATGGAGCCCAAATCGTAATCGATCAATATTTGTCTTCGGCAGAAGACAAGTGGAAAATGCAAAATGGTTTAGTCCTCTTCTTACCTCATGGATATGAGGGTCAGGGCGCAGAACATTCCTCAGCGAGAATGGAACGTTACCTTCAACTTTGTGCCAAGGACAATATGTTCGTAGCAGATGTAACTACTCCTGCTAACCTTTTTCATTTACTGAGAAGGCAACTCAGAGCGACATACCGAAAGCCCTTGGTTGTATTTACACCAAAGAGTCTTTTGAGACATCCAAAAGTAGTTTCTACCAAAGAAGAATTAGCCAACGGAACGTTTATGCCGGTAATTGATGATTCAACAGAACACAAAGAAAGAATCACCACTCTTGTATTGTGTACTGGTAAATTCTATTACGATCTTTTAGAAGAAAAAGAAGACAAGAATAGAAAAGATGTTGCCATTGTGCGCATCGAACAACTCTTTCCGCTTCCTGAGGCTGAAATCAATCAGATAATATCTCGTTATCCCAATGTAACAGATTTGGTTTGGGCTCAAGAAGAACCGAGAAATATGGGCGCTTGGGGCCACTTGTTAATGCATTACGATCAGGCCAGAAAGTTTAGAGTTGCTTCCAGAAGATTTTACGGTGCACCTGCAGCCGGAAGTGCGGTTCGTTCAATGCGAAGACATCAACAAGTCATCGCATACGTATTTGATAAGACCAGAAATAACAAAGATTTAGATAAAATAAACTATTAGAAATAAAGCATCCATGGTACTAGAAATGAAAGTCCCTTCTCCCGGGGAATCCATAACAGAAGTCGAAATCGCAGAATGGTTAGTTCAAGATGGAGATTATGTTGAAAAAGACCAGACTATCGCGGAGGTAGATTCGGATAAGGCAACACTCGAATTACCTGCAGAGGCCAGTGGAATAATAACCTTGAAGGCTGAGGAAGGAGATGCTGTCGCCGTTGGTCAAGTGGTATGTCACATAGATACAAGTGCTAGCGCGCCAAGCGGGGGAGTTTCTAAAAAAGATATACCTGCATCTACCAAAAAAGAAGATTCAAAGCCAGAGGTGAAAGCTGCAACACCAGAATCAACTATCGAGAATTACGCTACGGGAACACCTTCACCTGCAGCGAAAAAAATAATAGAAGAAAAGGGTATTGATGCTACTCAACTTAAAGGAAGTGGAAAGGATGGAAGAATTACTAAAGCTGATGTTTTAGAGGCAAATATTGCTATGGGCAACACTTCTGAAAGCGCAAATAGAGGTCATTCAAGAACTAAACTGTCGATGTTGAGAAGAAAGGTGGCAGAACGCTTAGTTTCAGCCAAAAATGAAACGGCAATGTTGACTACTTTTAATGAGGTTGATATGTCTGTAATTTTTGAACTGAGAAAAGCACATAAGGAAACTTTTAAAGAAAGGCATGGAGTATCCCTTGGCTTTATGTCATTCTTTACTTTGGCTTGCATCCGAGCTCTTAAATTGTTTCCAGCCGTCAATTCGATGATCGATGGAAAAGAAATGATTACCTATGATTTTTGTGATATCAGCATTGCCGTTTCGGGGCCAAAAGGACTTATGGTTCCCGTAATTCGAAATGCAGAAGAATTGAGCTTCAATGGTGTGGAATCTGAAGTCAAGAGATTGGCGATTAGAGCTCGAGACGGTCAAATTACTGTTGATGAAATGACAGGTGGAACTTTCACTATTTCTAACGGAGGTGTCTTTGGTTCCATGTTATCTACCCCAATTATTAATCCGCCTCAATCTGCAATTTTAGGGATGCACAATATCGTCGAACGCCCTGTGGTTAAAAATGGTGAGATTACCATTGCTCCTGTTATGTATCTGGCTTTGTCTTACGATCACAGAATTATTGACGGAAAAGAGTCTGTCGGGTTTTTGGTTGCGATTAAAGAAGCTTTAGAAAATCCAGTGGAGCATTTGATGGCAAACGACATCAAAAAAGCTTTAGAACTATAGGTGGGTATTGTCGACACTCATATTCATCTTTACGGTGAAGCTTTTGATGATGATCGATCAGATCTAATTGAAAAGGCCAAAGCAGAAGGAGTCAGTCATTTCTTTCTTCCCGCAATTGATTCGACCTATACGGCTAGAATGAAAGCGTTGCAAAAAGCATATCCTCAAGAGGTTTTTTTAATGAGTGGTCTTCATCCGACTCATGTCAATGAAAATTACAAGTTTGAATTGGATCACGTTTATCAAGAACTAAGTCAGTCTACAGCAGATTACGTTGCAGTAGGTGAAATAGGTATTGATCTTTACTGGGATAAGACATTTGTTAAGGAACAAACCCTGTGTTTTGAAACTCAAATCAATTGGGCCTTATCATTTGATATGCCTATTGTAATTCATTGCAGAGCAGCATTTGATGAAATATTTGAAGTATTAGAGACGCATAAATCAAAACCGCTTTACGGTATTTTCCATTGTTTTTCGGGTTCCTTAGAGCAAGCACATAAAGTAATTGATTTAGGTTTTAAATTAGGTATAGGAGGAGTGGTCACTTTTAAAAACGGAAAAATCGATCAGTTTTTAAATCAACTCGATTTAAAATCATTAGTACTCGAAACAGACGCTCCATATTTAGCGCCAAGTCCGTTCAGAGGAAAGCGCAACATACCTTCTTACATCAACTTCGTTGTGGACAAGGTTGCAGCCTTGTACAATCTACCAAGAGAACAGGTTGTTGAAATAACAACCAAGACAGCTTTTGAATTATTCAGAAAATTAAATTGAATTCTATGTCTAAGGTGCTAATTATATATACGGGTGGAACGATAGGGATGAAAAAGGATTACAATAGTGGTTCCTTAATGCCTTTTGACTTTGCCCATTTAATCGAACACATACCTGAAATAACACATTTAGATTGTGACCTCAAGGTAATTACCCTAAATCTTATTAAAGATTCATCAGATGTAGGGTTGAGCGAGTGGTTAGAAATGTCCCGAATTATAGAAGCTAATTACACCAAATTTGATGGGTTTGTTATTTTACATGGAAGTGATACCATGAGTTATTCCTCCTCAGCAGTGTCATTTTTATTGCAGCAGCTCGACAAACCAGTAATTTTTACGGGTTCACAACTTCCCATAGGTGATTTAAGGACTGATGCCAAGGAAAATCTTATTTCTGCTATACAATTGGCGATTCTGCAAAAGGATGGAGTTCCTGTGATTCAAGAAGTGGGTCTGTATTTTGAATACAAGCTTTACCGTGCAAATAGAACAACTAAAATAAATACAGAACATTTCAAGGCTTTTGAATCACCTAATTACCCAGTTTTGGTAGATTCAGGACTTCATATGAAAATTAACCATCAATCCCTTTGGAGAAAAAAGGAAGAAAATTCTCCATTCGATGTGAAGCAAAACATGTGCGATGAGGTTGTTTTGTGTAAATTATTTCCTGGATTTAATCCAAACTATTTTGAAAGTTATTTAGGCGAGTACAAGCCTAGAGTATTAATTCTTGAGACTTTTGGTTCTGGAAATGCACCTCGGTATAACTATTTTTTAGATCAACTCGAACTAATGGTAGAATCAGGGATACATGTGGTGAATGTCACCCAATGTATAGGAGGTGGAGTTATGATGGGATATTATGAGAATAGTCTGTATTTGAAAGACTTAGGGGTAATTTCTGGAAAAGATATTACGACTGAATCGGCCATTGCCAAAGCGATGCTTCTGTCAATTGAAAGCCTAAGTCGAGAAGATTTTGAAAGGGCCTTTCACCAATCACTTTGTGGAGAAATATCTGAATAAACAGAGTTTAGGTTTTATAAAGTTCTTTTTTTTTGTTTCTTGCTTTGCCGGTTTAGGGAATCAAAATACATGAAGATAAAGTCAAATCGTCTTATTTGTAGTGTAAAACAAAGAATTCTCTTCATTGTGATTTAATAATTTTTATATCTTTAAACCGTTAACTAACAAAATTTAAGTCTAAAAAAAATGAAAAAAATATCATTAGGTCTAGCTACTGCTGGAATGTTTGTTTTAGGTACCGCTTCTTCAGCGGCAATGTTTCAAGAGGAAGCTCAAGCAGCTAAAGGGTTCTCTCAAGTATTGAAAGAACAATTTAT
>NZIQ01000059.1 GCA_002691685.1 Flavobacteriaceae bacterium
CTATCTATAAAGTTCAATTTTCAATTGGATAAAAATTAAATGAAAAACCGTCCTTTACAAGGGTTTTACTGAAGAAATAGGCCTAAGAAAAATAAGTGCTACTAGGTTAATTCGTACAAATTCTTATTCATCTAAGAGTTCTAATTGCGCAAATCGAAGAATTAAGGTTTTTATCGTCCCATTATCAAAAGCTATTTCTGCTTTTTTGTTAATTCCTATTCCTTCTAATTTTTTAACTCGCCCATTTCCAAATCGTGAATGCCCTACCCTTTGTCCCTCTTGGATTCCTGGATATGAACCCATAGTATTAGTCGCTTCAAGTTCTATAGATTCAGGTTTGAGTTTTCTAAGTTTACGCAAGGTCCCTCCTTCCATGCCTTTATAAGCAGGCGGTGTGCTTGATATGGGTTTGACCTGTCTCAGTTTAGATTTGTCAACTTCGCCAAAAATAGAATTGTCTATAAATGATGTTCTTCCCATTTGCAGCATTCCCACAGACTGGTCATCGACTAAATCTGAGTCAATTTCTTCTAAAAATCGACTCGGTTCAGCGTCTATTAATTTTCCCCAACGGTAGCGATTCACGGTATAAGTCAAATAAGCTTGTTTCTCAGCCCTAGTAAGAGCTACATAAAAAAGCCTTCTCTCCTCTTCTAATTCACTACGCGTATTGATACTCATGGCCGAAGGAAATAAATCTTCTTCTAAACCAACGATATAAACATATGGAAACTCTAGTCCTTTTGCCAGATGAATGGTCATCAATGAAACTCTATCATCGTCATTTGTGGCTTTATCTAAATCAGAAAATAGTGCAACATCTTCAAGAAACTCTGTCAAATTTCCTGTAGCACCATCTAATTCCTTTTGACCTTCTACAAAATCTTTTATTCCGTTGAGTAATTCTTCAATATTTTCAATTCTTGCTATGCCCTCTGGAGTACCGTCTTTTTTAAACTCAATCAATAGCCCTGTTTTTTTCGCTACCATCTCTGCTAAGGAAAACGCGTCAAGCTGATCTAATTGAACTTGAAACGCCTTAATCATAGTGTGAAAATTCATTAGCTTCAGACGAGTATTCGATTGTATTTTTATAGAAATTTGCTCAAGATTTTCAATAACTGTAAAAATCGAACTATTATTATCTTTTGCCGCAAGAATTAAGCGGTCTACTGTAGTTTGACCAATTCCTCTTGATGGAAAATTGATAATTCTCAGTAAAGCTTCTTCATCCGAAGGATTAACTATGAGTCTCAAATAAGCCAAAACATCCTTAATTTCTTTTCGCTGATAAAAGGATAATCCTCCGAAAATACGATAGGGAATCTCCTTTTTCCGCAGCGCATCTTCTATAGCTCTCGATTGAGAATTTGTTCTGTACAAAACCGCAAATTGATTATTGTGAAGTTGATTTTGCATCTGATTTTCAAAAATAGAATTGGCCACAAACCTACCTTCTTCTGCATCTGTCGGTAAACATTTTCGAACAATCTTAGATCCAAGTTCGTTTTGAGTCCAAACGTTTTTCTCCAATTGATTTTTATTATTCGCAATGATGGAATTAGCCGCTTGTACAATTGTATTTGAAGATCTATAGTTCTGTTCCAAACGGTATACGGCAACATTGTCATAATCCTTTTGAAAGTTCAAAATATTATCAATATTAGCCCCTCGGAAGGAATAAATACTTTGCGCGTCATCACCCACAACACATATGTTCTGATATCGATCTGACAATGCCTTTACAATGAGGTATTGAGAGTGATTTGTATCCTGATACTCATCAACCATAATGTACTTGAATCGATCTTGATACTTGAGCAAAACTTCCGGGAAACGGTTTAATAATTCGTTGGTTCTCAACAACAAGTCATCAAAATCCATCGCTCCTGCTTTAAAACATCTTTCAACATAATTATGATATATGTCTCCCATTCGAGGTCTTTTTGCTATTGCATCAGCCTCAACAAGTTCTGCATGGTTGAAATAGGCCTTCACGGTAATCAAACTATTCTTAAATGAGGAAATCCGACTTTGTATTTGTTTGTGTTTATAAATGTCCTTATCAAGTTCCATTTCTTTAATAATAGAACTGATCAGACGCTGGGAATCTTGAGTATCATAAATACTAAAATTAGAAGGGAAACCGAGATAATGGCCTTCTATTCGCAAAATTTTGGCAAAAACCGAATGAAAAGTACCCATCCATAAGTTTTTAGCTTCATTTGAGTCCACAAGTTGAGCAATTCTATGCTTCATCTCTCGTGCAGCCTTATTGGTAAAAGTGAGGGAAAGAATATTAAATGGATCTACACCTTGCTGCATTAAATAGGCAATTCGATAAGTGAGCACTCGAGTTTTTCCTGATCCAGCACCAGCAATTACCATTAAGGGGCCTTCTTTATGCAAAACCGCTTTCTTCTGTGCTTCATTCAAGTGCTCCAAATAGCTCATACTCATATTTTAGATGAAATTAGTAATTAAGCCTATTGATTTCAATGGTTTTCAATAATTTTATCACATGAAAATCAACATTGTAAAACTACTCGTTTGAAGTTTTCTATTGAATACTTTATGGAGCTTTTCTTCAAAAACAAATACAGGACCTTATGAAGTAAATCTTGGTGCTTTATGAAAATTAGAAAACAAAACAATTTCACTAAAAAGAGACTACGACTATAAGATTGATTTTGACATCACCACTACTTCGAACGATCCTAGTATAAAAAATAAAAACATTAATTCTATAGCACGGGTTTACAATATGCTAGGTCAAAACGAGATGACGAAAAATAATATTCACGTGGCTTTAGTTATAAATTCATCTGCATCTAAAGATGTAATGAATAATCAGTTGTATAAGGTTAAGTACAATGCCAACAATACCAATATAAGTCTCATCACTGAGCTAGTAGAGGCTCATTTAGATGTTATTTTCTGCGGGCAGTAATTGTTAACGAGAAAAATGCCAAAAGAAAATTTAATTGAAGGTGTTGACTTATCTTTATTATAATTAACGTATTTGGTAGAATATCTATCATAGGGATATCAACTAATTAAATATTAATATTACACGAATAAGAAGTAAATTGTTTTAATTGCAATGCAGCATAACTCAGTTTAACCTTTTAAATTTAAAATCTATGCGTCTTCAAATTATTACCCTCAGTTTTTTACTATGCTCTACATTATCATGGTCGCAACGTAAAAGTGATTTATTGATGGAGATTCAGCAACTCAAGACAACTATTGAGCAGCAAAACGACTCCATAAGAAAACTCAGATCAGAACTTTTGAGTAAATCAGCACTAATTGAAACTTACTCCAATGATTTAAGAGATATGCGTGAGACCAACACTAATTTGATGAATACCATGGGTAAATTCACTTCAGAGTCGGTAGCGAATACAATGAAAGTGAATAGTAAGCTCGCAAACATCAATGATATTGAAAAGAAAGCAGAGCAAATTAGAGGTTTGATGTTGGGTATAGACAGTATAAATATCTCAGCCGCTGCGGGATTAAATCAAACGATAAGCGCTGCTCAAGGTTTAAAAATTGAAGAAGCTTCTCTGCAATTCCCTATTGCAAATTTAATTTTGGAGATGTCTGATTCTCTTGCATTGGAACCAAAGTTAATTGCCGTTAATCAAGTCATAAACACCTTCAAAGGTTATCAGCTGACCATTACTGGAAATTTAGATAAATTAGAAAATGGTAGTGATAGCATAGCCTTTCAATTGTATGATTTATTTACAAATGTTTACGCTATTGAACCCGATCGCATACAAATAGCTCCTTCAGGAAATCTCAACTTTACTTTTATAAAGTTATCTCCTGATTTTACAAATGTTTATATGCTAACTAAACAAATATTGCGCTAAAACTACTTTGCTGTTTGGTTGACTGATTTAGCATACAGAAAACCTCTTTGCCACCATTTGCGCATCAATTTAGAATCAAAAACAAGAGGATTTGTAGTCAAGACTGTTGGAGTGTAATACGTGTTTATGGTAAGCTCTTCTTCTTTGCTCATAAGTTGACCAATTTGAACATTTTGCTTTTCGATTTGATCTAAACTGAAGTTGAACATATTAATCATGAGTTCAAAAGGATTTTTTACTCCAAGTTTATTGTACATAGAGTGCTCAGGACTCAAAACAATAACATCTATTGTCTTCGCCCCTAGTTCAATAGCTTTTTTAATAGGTACAACACTACCAAGACCTCCATCAGCATATTCATATCCATTCTTTTTAGCCAAAGACATAAAAGGAATATAATTGGCAGAAATCCATATCCAATCCAAAAAATCTTCATAATCGCAGTCCATTAGGCTTTTGTACTCCACATTTTGAGTGCTTAAATTAGAAACTGTTACATAGATATTCGTCTTGTTTTCTTTTAATGCATTAAAATCTAAAACAGAAAAGTTTTTCTGCAATAAGGCTCTTAAATTTTTACTCTCTCCAAATGTGGAATTTCCTCTTAAAAAACTTCTAATTACATTAAAATGGTTAATACTAGTGCTAAAAGTGCCATGATCTTTGCGAATAATAAATGGGTCTAAATTGAAGATGTCTTTTTGACTAACATTTCCGTATAAATCATGAAGCTTTTGAATTTCTCCAAGAGCTAAATGTGGTAATAATAAACTGCCCGTAGAAGTACCAACATATAGGTCGTATTGTAATTGCTTCTTTTCTATTAAATATTGGGCAATACCTCCAGCAAAAGCGCCTTTACTTCCTCCACCTGAAATTACTAATGCTCTCATAAAAAATAGTATATTAACGATGATTTAAAACATTCAAAAGACATATTAGAATAGGCTTAAATGAATTTAAAAATCAATCTTGATTCACCCCATATAAAATTAAAAGGTTTAGGAGGATACAGAATTGAGGTTTTAAAATCAGATTTAAATATACATAGCATTGCTGATTTATTTCACCTTATCCCCAATCGATATGTAGATCGCCGTAAATTTTATAAAATAAACACCCTAGCGGCAAGCAGTACTGAAGTTCAAATTATCGGAGAAATAATGGATATTAAGAAAATCCGAAATACTTCAGGTGAGCGACTTAAAGCCATTTTTCGAGATGAAACAGGAAGTATTGAATTGGTTTGGTTTAAAGGCATTAGTTATATGCAAAAAAAAATCAAGTCAAATGAAACCTTTGTAGTTTATGGTAAACTCAATGAGTTTGGTGGCTCCTTATCTATTGTACATCCCGAAATAGAATCACTACATTCTTTCAAGCTTAAAGGATCAAAGGGTATACTGCCCGTTTATCCTTCAACAGAGAAATGCCAAAAAGCTAGAATTTCTTCCGTTTTTCTGAGGCAAATTATTAAAGAAGCGTTTGATGCCTTTGGAAACCATATTCATGAGGCTCTTCCATTACATTTGAGAGAAGAGTTTGGATGGCCAGAAAAAAGAACGGGTTTACAAGAACTTCATTTTCCATCCACTTTTGAAAATTTACAAAAAGCCCAATTCAGTCTGAAATTTGAGGAGCTCTTTTATCTACAATTACAATTGTTAGAGAAGAAACAATTAAGACTAAAAAATATTAAAGGATTCGTATTTTCGAAAATAGATACTTATTTCAATACATTCTATAAACAACATCTTCCATTTGAGCTCACCGAAGCCCAGAAAAGGGTATTAAAAGAAATTCGTAAAGATTTGGGGTCAGGAGTTCAAATGAATAGGCTTCTGCAAGGTGATGTCGGTTCGGGAAAAACAATGGTTGCAGTGCTATCATCCCTTATCGCAATTGACAATAGATATCAATGCTGTATAATGGCACCAACAGAAATTTTGGCCAAACAACACTACAATTCAATATCAGAATTACTTCAACCTCTTGAAATCAATATTAAAATCCTCACTGGATCTACAAAGAAAAAAAATCGCGAAATACTACACGATGAACTTGCAAATGGAAACTTGCATATCTTAATTGGAACCCACGCTTTAATTGAAGATAAGGTTGTCTTTAAGAATTTAGGCTTGGCAATTATTGATGAACAACATCGTTTTGGAGTTGCCCAACGCTCAAAGTTGTGGAAAAAGTCTAAACTTCCTCCACATGTATTAGTAATGACCGCAACTCCAATTCCTAGGACACTAGCTATGAGTTACTACGGGGATTTAGATTTATCTGTAATTGACGAATTACCCCCTGGAAGGAAACCAATTACAACAGCTCATCGAACAGATGCTTCTCGCCTAAAAGTGCTGAAATTTGTAAAAGATGAAATCGCAAAAGGAAGGCAAGTTTATTTTGTTTATCCCTTAATTAAGGAATCAGAAAAATTAGATTATAAAGATTTAATGGATGGCTACGATGCCTTAAGTAGAGATTTTCCGATGCCAGATTATCAAATTTCCATAGTTCATGGTCAAATGAAATCAGAAGAGAAGGAATTTGAGATGCAGCGATTTGTCAAGAATAATACACAGATTATGGTTGCCACTACAGTTATTGAAGTAGGTGTAAATATTCCAAATGCAAGTATTATGGTCATTGAAAGTGCAGAGCGTTTTGGGCTTTCTCAACTGCATCAATTGAGGGGCCGAGTCGGAAGAGGAGCTTATCAAAGTCATTGTATATTGATGACTTCAGACAAAATTTCTGATGATTCTAAACAACGAATTGAAAGTATGGTACAGACAAATGATGGTTTTAAACTAGCAGAAATCGATTTAAACTTAAGAGGTCCAGGTGATTTGATGGGAACTCAACAAAGCGGTGTCTTAAATTTAAAAGTTAGTGACCTTATTAAAGATTCTCAAATCCTTCACTTGGCTCGAAAAAAAGCCCAAGACATTTTACGAGAAGACGAATTACTCTTACTTGAAAAAAACAAGATTATCAAAAATACTTTGGTTCAAATCATGAATGACAAAGCTTTTTGGTCCTACATCAGTTAAAGAAGATAATCTGTACTCAAAAAATTACTTTGCTTGGCTGCTAAAAGATTTTCAATAGTTTGATTGTTCATCTCATTATCCTTAAAAGCCACAAAAGTTCTTATCGAAAACGATCTAAGGGCGTCATGTACGCTTAATGTAGCTTGTCCTGAATCTTTTCTTCCTGTAAATGGGTATACATCTGGACCTCTTTGGCAAGAAGAGTTTAGATTTACCCTGCATACCAAATTAGCCAAAATATCAATTAGAGAAGATAGTGCAGCTACATCCTTACCAAATAGACTCACCTGTTGACCGTAATTTGATTCCGCCATATCATTTAATGGCTTGTCGATATTAGAAAAAGATATTACCGGAATAATAGGACCAAATTGCTCTTCTTGATAAAGTTTAGTGTCATGTGAAACAGGGTACATCACGGCTGGCCATATAAAATTATCCATCATTTCACCACCTCTAGAATTCACAATTTCAGCTCCTTTAGAACTCGCATCATCAATTAAATCTTTGATGTAATCGGTTTTGTTTGATTCAGGTAAAGGCGTAAGTTGGACACCATCATCCCAAGGATTTCCAAATTTTAAAGCATCAACAGCTTCGCTGAATTTGGACAAGAATGCGTCTTTAATATCATCATGCACATAAAGAACTTTGAGCGCTGTACATCTCTGGCCGTTATAACTAAGTGTTCCTGAAATACATTCCTTAACAGTTTGATCTAAATCTGCATCTGGTAAAATGATAGCTGGATTTTTAGCTTCTAATCCGTAAACGGTTCTAAGACGGTTACTCTTAGGGTGGAGTTCTTGTAAGGAATTAGCTGAACTACTGTGCCCGATTAAGGCTAAAACATCAATACGTCCAGTTTTCATGATTGGCGCTGCAATTTTTCTTCCACGACCAAACATAATATTCACAACTCCTTTTGGAAAACTATCTTTAAAAGCTTCTAATAGCGGTGTAATCAACAAAACTCCGTGTTTAGCTGGCTTAAAAATCGCCGTATTTCCCATAATAAGTGCAGGAATCAATAAGGCAAAAGTTTCATTTAATGGATAATTATAGGGGCCTAAACAGAGAACGACTCCTAAAGGACCTCTTCTCACATGGGCATAAACACCTGAAAATTTTTCAAACTTTGCTGAAGAACGATCAATTTTCTTATACTCTTCAATAGTGTCGTATATATAATCTACTGTTCGATCAAATTCCTTGTAGGCGTCCGATTTATTTTTCGCAATCTCCCACATAAGTAACTTAACTACCTCTTCTCTTTTGGTAAGCATTTTTTTAACAAATTGCTCCATACAAGAAATTCGATCTTTTACTTTCATGGTTGGCCATTCTCCTTGACCATTGTCAAAAGCATTAGAAGCTGCATCAAGTGCACTTAAGGCTTCTTCTTCTCCCAAATCTGGAATACTCCCTAATAATGTTCTTTGATAGGAAGAAGTAACAGATATAGGCGAAAACACCTCAGATGTTCCTCCTTTCCATTCTATTAACTCTCCATTAACTAAATAATGTTTATGATTTATTGGTTGGTCTAAACGATAGTTTTCTGGAATATGCATGTCTTAAATTAAATATTGAAATAAATCTGGTTTGTCATTAATGTATTCGCCAAAGAAATTACCCTTTTTCATTCGATTAATTAAGGGCTGTAAGTCTTCTGGCGAGGCGAGCTCAACACCTACGATTGCAGGTGCTTTTTCTCGATTTGATTTTTTTGAAAATTCAAAATGTGTGATATCATCATTAGGACCTAAAATCTGAGCCACAAATTCTCTCAAAGCACCTGGACGTTGAGGGAAACGAACAATAAAGTAATGCTTCACTTGATTGAATAAGAGAGCTCTCTCTTTTATCTCAGCCATTCTTACGATATCGTTATTACCGCCTCCAACTAAACACACAACTTTTTTGTTCTTTAGTTCATCTTTCAGGTACTGCAAGGCAGTAATTGCCATTGCACCAGCAGGTTCTGCAACAATAGCGTCCCTATTGTACAGATCTAAAATGGTTTGACATATGTGATTTTCTGGAACAGTTATAACCTTGTGCAACCTTTCCTTACATATCTCAAAGGTATTGGCACCTACTCTGCGCACAGCGGCTCCATCAACAAAAGTATCTAACTCTTTAAGTGTAACCAATTCGCCTTGACGAATTGATTGCAACATTGCGGGAGCTCCGGCAGGCTCAACTCCTATTAATTTTGTATTTGGAGATAAGTGCGCTAGCGCGGACAAAACTCCGGAGGCCAGGCCTCCTCCTCCTATAGCTACAATGATGTAATCGATCTCCTTTGGGCCATCCTCAACAATTTCAAGTCCCACCGTAGCCTGACCGGCAATAGTTTGAAAATCATCGAAAGGGTGTACAAAAGTTGCACCTTTATCATGTGAATACTTCTGTGCAGCTTCATATGAATCATCATAGGTGTCTCCTACCAACTCTACCTGTATACAGTCCTGACCAAAAAATTTAGTTTGATCAATTTTTTGTTTTGGCGTGACGTTGGGCATATAAATTCTGCCTTTAACATTCAGTGTTTTACACGCATATGCTACACCTTGAGCATGATTACCAGCACTTGCACATACAATTCCTTTTGTCAATTCCTCCTTAGACAAACTTGAAATTTTATTGTAAGCACCCCTAATCTTATAACTTCTAACAATTTGTAAATCTTCTCTTTTCAAGTAGATGTCACAGTTAAATAAATCGGAAAGTCTTTGATTAGGTTGCAAAGGAGTCCTTAAAGCAACATTTTTTAACTTATTTGCAGCCTTTCGAATAGAATCAATATGTACAGTCGCTATAGTAGCAGGCATATTAGTCTTTATAATATAGATTTCATTGAAGTCATTGATGTTCTCAATCGCTCACCAACCTCTTCTATGCTATGTGATCTTATTTCTTTATTAATACTTACCAGTTCAGCATTATCTATCTCACTTTTTGTCGTATCGTCAAACTTGTGACCAATAACATCCAAATCAATGTCTTTCATAAAATCTGTCAAAAGTGGTTTACAAGCATGGTCAAATAAATAGCATCCGTATTCAGCAGTGTCTGAAATCACTCGGTTCATTTCAAATAGTTTCTTTCTGGCAATAGTGTTAGCAATTAAGGGTGTTTCATGAAGAGATTCGTAATAAGCCGATTCCTCAATAATCCCCGCTTCTTGCATTGTTTCATAGGCCAGTTCAACCCCAGACTTCACAAAGGCTACCATCAAAACTCCTCTGTCGTAATATTCTTGTTCACTCCACTGTTCATTGTTTGCTTCTGTCTTTTCAAAAGCAGTCTCTCCAGTCTGTTTTCTCCATGTCAACAAATTGATATCATCATTAGCCCAGTCTTCCATCATTGTTTTAGAAAAATGACCAGTCATGATATCATCCATATGCTTTTGAAATAAAGGACGCATAATTTCTTTTAATTCTTCAGCCAATTCAAAGGCCTTAATTTTTGAAGGATTTGATAAACGATCCATCATATTAGTAATTCCTCCAATTTTTAAGCCTTCCGTAATAGTCTCCCATCCATATTGAATAAGGCGAGCCGCTTCATTGGCATCCATTCCCTTTTCAATCATTTTGTCAAAGCAAAGGATAGAACCTGTTTGAAGTAACCCGCACAAGATAGTCTGTTCTCCCATCAAATCAGACTTTACTTCAGCAACAAAAGAGGATTGTAAAACTCCTGCTTTATGTCCTCCTGTAGCCACCGCATAAGCTTTTGCTTGGGGCATACCCTTTTGCTCTGGATCATTCTCTGGATGCACTGCAATAAGAGTAGGAACTCCAAAGCCTCGTTTGTATTCTTCTCTCACCTCAGACCCTGGACTTTTAGGGGCTACCATGATTACTGTCAAATCCTCTCTAATTTGCATACCTTCTTCAACTATGTTAAAACCGTGTGAGTAAGAAAGCGTAGCTCCCTTTTTCATTAAAGGCATAACAGTTTTAACTACTTTAGTATGCTGTTTATCTGGAGTAAGATTAATTACTAAATCCGCTTGTGGTATCAATGTTTCAAAAGTACCTACTTCAAAGTTGTTTTCTGATGCGTTCATAAAGGACGCTCGCTTCTCGTTTATCGCTTGTTGGCGAAGAGCATAGGAAATAGACAATCCTGAATCACGCATGTTCAAACCTTGATTAAGGCCTTGTGCCCCACATCCAACGATGACGATTTTCTTTCCAACAAGTGCCTCTACACCGTCTGAAAATTCATTAGACTCCATAAATCGGCACTGACCGAGTTGCTTTAATTGTTCCCTTAAACTTAGAGTATTGAAATAATTTGCCATTTGTTTTTATTATTCTTGAAGTTGGTTTAATAGTTTACTAATCATTAGTGAATCTTTGGTCACTGCTATTCGTCCTGAGCGCACAAATTGGCTGATGCCGTACTCTTTTAAAGCATCGTACATCGCATCAATTTCAGGCCTTCTTCCTGTCTTTGCCAAAACAAAGAAGTCTCTAGAAACCGTCACAATCTGAGCGTTACTGTCTTTAATTATATTTTGGATGTGCCGCTCATCAAACAAAAGGTTCGATTTTATTTTAAACAGCGCAGATTCTTGAAAAATTGTTTCCTCATCGGTGTGATAAAAAGCTCTAATTACATCGATCTGTTTCTCAATTTGTTTCGTAATTTTTACTATTTGCGACTCGTCTGAACAAATAATGATTACAAATTTAGTAACATTGTCAATTTCTGACTTCGAAGCTGTGAAGCTTTCAATATTAATATGTCTTTTTAAAAAAATACCTGAGATTCTGTTTAACAATCCCACTGTATTTTCGGAATAGATGGTAATAGTGTACCATTTTTGTTCTTCTCCCATCGTACTATTTTAATCTTATATCTGAAACAGAGGCTCCTGATGGAACCATTGGAAAAACATTTTCTTCTTGCTCTACAACGACTTCGAGAAAGTAAGGTTCTTTACTCTGTATCATTTCATCGATAGTCGATTGTAAATTTTTTCGTTTATTAACTCTTTGGGCCTTGAGCTGGTAACCTTCAGCAATTTTTATAAAATCAGGATTAGTCATCTCCGTCGAAGCGTATCGTTTTTCAAAAAAAAGTTGTTGCCATTGTCTGACCATACCCAAGAAATTATTGTTTAAAACAACAATTTTAACGGGAACCTGGTGCTGAAAAATTAGACCTAATTCTTGAAGTGTCATTTGAAAGCCTCCATCACCAATCACTGCCACAACTTCTCGATCTGGAGCTCCCATTTTAGCGCCAATAGCTGCTGGTAAACAAAAGCCCATTGTTCCAAGCCCTCCAGAAGTGATATTACTTTTACTTCTAGTAAACTTAGCATAACGACAGGCCTTCATTTGATGCTGACCAACATCCGTGACAATGATTGCATCATCCTTGGTAGCTTTATTTATTCCTTCAATCACCTCTCCCATGGTTAAACCTTCTTTTGTTGGTCTTATGGCCTTCTCGATAATTTCATTTTTTTCTATCTCGTATTTTTTCTCAAACTCCGACAACCACTCAATGTGTGATTTTGGTTCAATAAGCGGAAGTATTTGAGCTAGTGTTTCCTTTGCATCTCCTAAAACAGCTACATCAGCAGTCACATTTTTGTTAATTTCTGAAGGATCGATGTCAAAGTGTACCACTTTTGCTTGTTTTGCATAGGTGGCTAAATTTCCAGTTACCCTGTCATCAAAACGCATACCTATAGCAATGAAAACATCGCATTCATTGGTAAGCACATTAGGTCCGTAATTCCCATGCATTCCAACCATACCAACATTTAGAGGATGTGCAGTTGGCAGTGCTGAGAGTCCGAGAACTGTCCATGCGGCAGGTATACCTGATTTTTCAACCAAAGTTTTAAATTCTTCTTCAGCTTCGCCTAAGATAACCCCTTGTCCCCAAACGATCATTGGTTTTTTGGCAGCGTTGATAATCGCCGCAGCATCCTTAAGCTGCTGAGCATCAACTACAGGTACAGGCTTATAAGATCTAATTTCCGTACAAGGTTCATATGTCAAATCAAAACGATCAAACTGAGCATTCTTTGTTATGTCAATTAAAACAGGTCCAGGACGTCCTGAACGTGCAATGTAAAAAGCCTTTGAAATAATTTCAGGAATTTCGGTAGCTTCTGTAATTTGGTAATTCCATTTGGTCACAGGAGTGGAAATACCAACAATGTCTGTTTCTTGGAATGCATCTGTACCTAACAAATGACGTGGAACTTGACCGGTAATACAAACCACAGGAGTCGAATCTATTTGTGCATCCGCGATACCTGTCACTAAATTTGTCGCGCCGGGCCCGGAGGTGGCAATGGCCACCCCTACCTTACCGCTTGATCTTGCATATCCTTGAGCGGCATGAATAGCACCTTGCTCATGTCTAGCCATGATATGCCTCAGCTCATCTGAAAACTTATAAAATTCGTCATAAACAGGCATGATTGCACCACCTGGATATCCATAAACTAAATCTACTGATTCAGCTAATAAACAATGTATTATAGCCTCAGCTCCAGTTATATTTTTCTTTTCAATTAAAGGCATGTTTGTTTTATTTAATCATTAATTGAATTCATCAGTCACACATCCCTTAGATGCAGACGATACAATATTTGCGTATTTGAATAAACTTCCATGTTGAACCTTGAATTCAGGTTTAACCCAGGCTGATTTTCTTTGAGAAATTTCCTCTTCATCAACAAGAAGTTCAATAGTATTACTTTCTGCGTCTATACTTATTTGGTCACCGTTTTGGACCAGAGCTAAAACACCACCCTCTTGGGCTTCAGGAGTAATATGCCCTACAACAAAACCGTGTGTTCCTCCAGAAAACCGGCCATCTGTTATAAGAGCTACTTCTTTACCTAAACCAGCGCCCATTATAGCAGAAGTTGGTTTTAACATCTCTGGCATTCCTGGCCCTCCTTTTGGTCCAACATAGCGAATAACGACCACGTTTCCAGATTTTACTAGACCGTCTTTGATTCCTTTGTTTGCGTCAAATTCACTATCAAAAACAATGGCTTGGCCTTGAAATCTAAGGCCCTCTTTTCCAGTAATCTTAGCTACAGATCCTTCTTTTGCGAGATTGCCATACAATATTCTTATATGTCCTGTCTCTTTAATTGGATTATCAATCGTATGAATGACTTCTTGATTTTCTTTGAGAGCTTCCACATCCTTTAGGTTTTCGGCAATAGTTTTACCAGTAACTGTCAGACAGCTCTCATCAATCATATCGTGATCTAACATATATTTCATCACAGCAGGAACACCTCCTACTTTGTGCAAATCTTCCATCACATATTTACCACTAGGTTTTAAATCTGCCAAAAATGGTGTTGTATCTGAAACCTGTTGAATATCATCAATAGTCAAATCTATTTGTGCTGCTCGTGCAATTGCGAGCATATGAAGCACCGCATTGGTTGAACCACCTAAAACAGTAATAAGTTTTAAAGCGTTGACAAGTGAGCTTTTAGTTACAATATCAAGTGGTTTTAAATCTTTTTCAATTATATTTTTAATAGCTGACCCTACTGCGTCACATTCTTTTTCTTTGGATTGATCAACGGCCGGATTTGACGAACTGTAAGGAAGGCTCATCCCCATAGCTTCAATTGCTGAAGACATGGTATTAGCCGTATACATTCCTCCACAAGCACCAGGACCGGGACAAGCATTCTTTATAACTTCCTTATACTGATCTTCATTGATAGATCCGGCAACTTTTTCACCCCAAGCTTCAAAAGCAGAAACTACGTCAAGTTTTTTGTCACCAACACATCCTGGAGCAATCGTTCCTCCATAAACCAAAATAGAAGGTCTGTTTAAACGCAACATCCCCATCAGTGCTCCTGGCATATTTTTATCACATCCAACTACAGTAATTAAACCATCATAATTCATTGCTTGTACTACAGTTTCCATAGAATCTGCAATGATATCTCGCGATGGAAGGGAATATCGCATTCCTAGTGTTCCCATTGAAATACCATCACTAACACCTATTGAATTGAAAATCAATCCAACAAGATCTTGTTGGTCTATACTTTCTTTAGCAAGAACCGCAAGGTCATTCAAATGCATATTACAAGGGTTTCCTTGATATCCCGTACTTCCGATACCTATAAAAGGCTTCTTTAAATCACTCTCGCTCAGACCTAAAGCGTAAAGCATAGCTTGGGCGGCCGGTTGCGTGGGATCTTGCGTAACATTCTTACTATATTTGTTCAATTCCATATAAACATAACAATTGGAAGATCTAAAATATTTTATTCAATAGAAATTATTGAATAGGTTTTGATAATAAAATAAAGTCATTGAAAGCTATTTCATATTAAAACACTGTTTTTGAAATACTTAAATAGTCTTTTTTACAACATCCAAAAATAAAATACACAAAAGATTAATCGATTAATACAAATTTTAAACGTTGATTCGGTCTAATTTGAGAAAGTCGATTTACAGCATTTCTAGTGCATTGAAGAAGTCTCGGATAGCCACCAGTAGTTTGGCTATCTCGCATAAGAATTAATAATTTACCTGATGGAGTGCACTGCACAGCTCCAACATAGGTTGGCGAAGACAATCGGTCTATAGTATGTGCCAATTCACTGTTGGTATTTAGCTGACAAGCCATACGATCTACACTTGAACCTATTGTGAACTCCGTTTCTGTTAAAGATTCGATAAGTTTTAGAGGAAACAACTTGAAATCAACGCCTTTATACACATCCAACTGTATAAGCGCTGAATGTTCTATTGACCTAATAAGCGTATTTGTTTTGTAATCAGAAATTAGATCAGTCAAATCTTCTTTGAGTTCATAACTACTCTTAGCTTTTACTCTATTCTCTGTGGTGATTCCAGAAAATTGAGATGCACTATTTAGCTTTATTTCCGAAGAAAACCCTCCTTTAAAGTTCAGATATGATCTCAAACCGTTTTTGACACGACCTATCTTAAGCTGACTATCTTTTTCTGCAATAACAGCAGTGTTCATAGGCACAACCTCTTCATTGAGGTAGATTTCAATATCAGCACCTGTGACACAAAAGCAACACCTTTTGAGCAGTTCTATTGTAGGACCTAACATTGTTAGTTCAAAAGCGGCAGTATTCAAAGGATTACCCAAAATTAAATTGGAGTTCTCAAAAGAAACTTGATCTAAGGCACCAGCCACAGGAACACCGAGATGTCTAAAACCAAACCTTCCTCTATCCTGTATAGTCGTATAAAATCCTGTTTCACTAAATCGAATCATTCAAATATTCTTTAATGTCAAAGACTGTTGTTTCAACTTGTATCTTGATTAATTCGTAGGTATTTCTATCTATTTCGAAAAAACTTACCACGTCACCTGGTTTTGCCCATGCGGGATTCTGCGAAGAAGGATTAAAAAAAGGAATTGGACAGTGGCCAATGATATGCCAACCTCCAGGAGAATTAACGGTATAAACCCCTGTTTGAGCACCTGTAATTCCTACAGACCCCGATTCGATATGAAGATCAGGATTTAACTTTCTTCCAATTTTCAACCGCTCGTCTAATTCCCCCATGTATAAAAAGCCTGGCAAAAATCCAATTCCATAAATAGTGTATGTCCTAGATTGATGCAATGTGATGATTTCTGCTTTTGTGAGATTAAGTTTCTCTTCGAGAAACGAATACTCTTTAGCAAACTCTGAATGATAAAATACGGGGATTTTCCAATGAACAGATTGTATTTTATGTCCTGAACTTTTTTCAATACTACTCTCTAGATAAGATTGTACTTTATCCATAAGCTCTGTAGGACATAGTACTGATATTTTATTGTAAATCATTGAAATTTCAATGACATCATAAGCCTTCATCTCAGATTTTAAAGCTTGATAGACGTATGCAATACGTTCAAAAAATTCAGGATTTTGATGAAAATTATCCCAAATAACTTCAATTCCCTGTTCCGCGATAATCACCACCTCAAATGATTTCTTAAAATTCATGCTCTAAAATTACGATGTAAATAATTTAAAATAGTCAAGGTATTGCTGTGATCAGAATGCAAACAATATGTTTGAGCCTTTAATGGAATCCAAGTATTGGTCAAACTATAAAGCCCATTGTTAATAGTTAGATTATTTAGTTGAGCTAAGACTTCCGTTGGTTCTTCTAAAACAGCTCCATTCACAGATCTAGGAGTCAATTCTAAAGAGGAAACATAAGACCTATCTAAAAAAGCTTCGAATTGAATTTCAAAATGTGCAGCTTTGGCTTCTTCGTGTAATGCTGAGCCATAAATAGTATAAATAATCAAGGGTTGACTAAAAAAAGATAAACTTTTCACAAAGGTCTTTGCAAGGTCTTGATTATGTAATAAATCATTGTAGAGAGCACCATGCGGTTTAATATGATTTAAGGTGGCATTTTCCCTATTCAAATTTTTTATAAAAATCTCATACTGACGATGCAATTGATCTATTAATTCATCTAACGGGAGTTTTAAAGAACGCCTACCAAAGTTTTCGCGATCTTGGTAAGAGGGATGTAATCCAATTTGATTTTGATTCTCAAGAGCAAGATTGATTGCTGAACTTATCGTAAAGTCATCTCCAGCATGACCACCACAAGCAATATTGACCGCGCTAACTTTTGAAAACAATTGAGTTTCATCAACTATTCCTTCCCCTACGTCTAAATTGATATGTATTTGATTTTTTAAGAAACCCATTTCAAAATATACGAGCAGCTAATATGAGGGTTAGTCCAGCGAATAGAAATCCGAAAATATTTTGTAGCCAAGAGTTTCTAAATTCTTTTTCAATTTTATTCGAATTGAGAACAATAAGCAGCATAACAATTACAATAGGTAATAGCAAGCCATTAGATATTTGTGCAAGTTTAATAATCTCAATTGGTGTACTACCTAAAATTGAGAATAACAACCCTGAAAAAACAACTAATATCCAAGTCAAAGTATACCAGAAATGAGACCTTTGCCCATTGTATAAATCTTTAGTTATCAAAGCAGCTGCTAGAGGTGCTGTTATTGCAGAGCTCAAGCCTGCTGCAAACAAGCCCAAACTAACAATAATTACAGCATATGATCCGAATACGGATTGCAAAGCAAAAGACATATCTGTTGCATTAGATACTTCTGAAACACCATTGATATACCTAGATGTTATCAAAATACAAATTGAAATAAAACCTCCAAGTCCAATACTTAAAAGCGTATCTAACCTAACTTTTTTTAGATCTTCGGAATTTAATTGCTCCATTTGAACGAGAGAACTATGCAAAAACAAATTATACGGTACAACCGTAGTTCCTATTAGTGCCAATATAGTTGACCAAGAACCTTGAGGAACATTAAATACAAAACTTCCTGAAATGATTTCAGAAATAGATGGTTTTAAGCTTACTACAGCAATAACAAATGAGAGACTCATCAAAAAAACCAAAGTCATTAAAAGCAACTTAATCCATTTTAATTTTTGAAGCCAAAGAATAACAACAATGCCAAAAACTATGATTATTAAAATCAAAAGTTCATTACTTTCTGAGCCAAATATTCCTTTGAGGCCTAAAAGGGCTCCGTTAATATTTCCAGCTTCATAGGCTGAATTACCGATGATAATAGCACTGGTAATAATTATAGACAATATCCATTTCACGTATTTTGATCCGCCCATTTGAACCATAGATTTGGCCAGTCCTTGATTTAATACTAAACTGATTCTTATGGCCATTTCTTGAAAAAAATATGTCGCCGTAATACTAAGTAAAAGTGCCCATAACAAGCTTAACTTAAAGTAGAAACCAGCCAATGTGCAAATAGTCAAAGTACCCGGACCTATGAAGGCTGCCGTTACAAATAATCCTATACCCCGAGATTTAAATTGCATTTGGTCGAATTGTTAATAATCCCTATACCAAAAGAAGAATTCTTCTGTTATAAGTTGTGTAAATCTACAAGAATGAATTCATTTTGTTCGGCATGCAATCCGAAATTTAATCAAGACACTATAAATTTTGAAGATTTAAATCAAGTTTACCTTTGTAAGAAGCACAAAAAATTATTTGGAAAATTTCAATTAAATAAAGGATTGTCTTCGCAAGCAATTAGAGTTTACTTTATGCTTCTTAAGCACAATTTTAAACCTGAATTAGGCCATTGGAACGGAAAAGAAATTGTTGATCTTGCACTTTCGCGATTAGGCCTTTATTTTAATATTGTAGAAAAAGAAAACAAGGAAAAGTCTTGTCGCATGATTTATAAAGAAACCTTGCATCAGTCGTCTAAAATAATTGAAATACCTAGTAGTGACTTAGAAGAAAATTTCGAGGAAACTTTTGAGTGGTTGATTCAAATGATTATCAATTTAAAAGAATCAAATTTTAAGGTGCCCATGTGATTGCCTTAGATAAATGATATTCATCAATTTGTTCAACCAATTCTAGATCGGCTAAACTTCTAGCCAATTGTAAAACTTTAAGCTGTCTTCTAAAACTCCAATCATTAGTTTCAACTGCTTCTTGAAATAATGAGGCTACAGCTTTTGTTTTTTTACAAACTTCATATGTTTGTTGAGTATTTAATCTTGAATTGAGCCCACCTCCTACTCTCGAGTTTCGACTTAACTGAAAATCTCGAGCTTCGTTAATTTCTTCACTCATTTTTTTAGAATGCTGTAATGGTTCTTTCAGCTCTTTTTGTTGGTTGATCGCAATTGGATTCAAATACACACACAAATCAAATCTTTCGATTAATGAAGGTGAAATTATTTTTGGATAATACTCTGTTTCTGACACATTGAATCCAGTTACACATAAAAAGTCGGCGGGTAGTGTAAAATTATGATTTCCTTTTTTTAGTTGAACTTTTCGATGATCTAATACGTTTTGCAAGAGTCGCAAAACGTCTAACTGAAAATAATTGAGTTCATCTAAGAATAATACCCCTCCGTGAGCGAGAGAAGCCTCTCCTGGAATTAATTTCCCTTGAATTCTTCCTTTTAGTCCTACTCGAGTAATATTATGGTCTGGTCGTCTAAAACGGATTTCTTTATTATCAAATTCTCTAAAGGTAATATTATTGAAGAGGTCATATATTCCTAAGATTTCACTCTTGTCTATATGATCAATTCTAGTAACTATGCTTGGTATGCGCTCAGCAATCATACTTTTACCAAGACCAGAATTGCCTTTTAAGATAAGGTGATGTTGACCTAAAACTGCAACCTGTGCTGCGTTTACCGCATCTTCTTGATTGATAATTTGACAAAAATCAAGATCAGTTTTAGTTCCAATGAAGAATTCTGATTTCGAAAAAGCTTCATTCTCTTTTTTTTCAGTTTTTAAAAAATGTATTACTTCATTAATATCTTTACAGAAAACTAATTTTTCTTGATTCAAATGTGTACAACGATTTCTTGCTTCGTAAGCGATAACGATGAATTCAAAATCACTACTTATCATTTTTTGAACACAATTTACGTACCCTTGATTCGCCTTTAAATCTCCATTTAAAGTCAATTCAGATAAAAACAAAATACGTTCAGGCTTTAAAGTAGTTTTAATAAGCTTTTTGGCTATTAGAATACCCATTGCAATAGGCAAATCAAATCCCATTCCTGTTTTAGGTAAATCAGAAGGACTAAGATTGATGATTATTCGCTGACCTGATACTTTGAATGAATTGAAATGTAAGGCAGTAAGTATCCGGTGTTTACTCTCTCGTACAACTCTATCGGTTAGACCTATAATTTTAACCCCATAACCCCAACTCATACTTATTTGAACCTCTACCTTGTAAACCTCGAAACCTACATTTAAACAGGAATTAATTGTTACCATTTTTGACCACAAATAAGTAGTCTAGTCATGAAAAAATAAATCAGGGCTTTAAAAGGAGTTTTCGATATCCTGAACCTTTTATGACTTCGTGATTCATAAGCATTTTTCGAAACTTACCTTGATTATACAATTGAGCTTGATCGCTGTAATGCACACTGAAGACATTACCAGATTGACCCGTCGGTAAAACGCTCAATCCATCCTCTATTTTTGACATATCGAGTATTCTCCTCGTTGAAGGGCCAATATTAACATCAAAATAAGAGTTTGTGACATAATCAAATTGTAAATTATTTATAACCTCTTTGGACCCTGCTACCTCAAAAGGACCCACATTAAACCATGAGCGAAGAAAAGAATTCGTAGAAAATGCATGTTTGTGTTCAAGCACATGAAGTTTACTCCAATACCATCCCTCTGTACCTTTGTAAAAATCAGATAGTTCATCAAAAGCCATTAAATAAGAATTTGTCACTAATTCAGACGCTTTTTCAGTCTCTAGAGTGTGAATATTATCCCACCATACAGCATTCGAATTACTGAGAACCTTGGGAATAGATCTTTTAAAAACATGGGTGTTTTTAAAAATTTTAAAGGGTTCCTCGCCTATTTCATCCTCAAAAATAAGAAGCAATAAGTGACTCAACCATTTGTGATATAAACTTGGGTTTTCATCTTTTGCGCTATGCGTTCCAGTCCAATCTTTTAATCTTTTCAACTTTTCTTTCTGAACTTCAGATAATTTTTGAACATCTAAAACTTCAGCCAATAAAGAAATGACATCCGGTGCAGAAGTTGATTTGTTATCTAAAATCATTTCTTGCATCGTCTCGAGATTCATTTTCTGATTGTCTTCAAGTATAGTTACAATTCGTTTAGCTCGATCTTCAGGTAAATAATAGCCCGGATAATAATATCCCAAACCTGTAGAATCAACTTGATTGTTGGCACTGTATACATAATTCCATGGTGGATTTATTGCCGATGGATTTTTCTCAAATGGATGATAGCTTTTGATCTGATGCAAGGAATCCTGACCATTGAGCATAAATTTGGTAGAAACGTTTGAATTCATTTGATAGAGACGACCAACTGTCCACCAGGCAATATTACCTTCAACATCACCGTACATCACGTTTAAACCTGGGGCGTGAATTTTATCTAACGACGACTCAAATTCAGAAAAGGAATTGGCAAAAGAATAATCAAATAAACCCTCTAGCAATCGATTTGTTCCTTTCAAATATTGCCAAGAAATACTTGTAGAATTAGTCTGAATACCGTGAATTAAATTTTTAGCCTCCAAAACAGGGCCACGAAAACTGCTTCTATGAGTAAAAGAAACGTCTTCACCATCTTTGACCTGAATGGTGTATGATTTTTTGGAATAAGCGAGAGTATCTCCTTTGTGATCGCGGTAGTGTTCTTGACTTATTTCATCTTCCTGATAGAAATCGATATCGTCATTTTCGAACATGGTAAGTCCGTGTGCAATAGTTCTATTTTGTCCAATTAATGGAAAAGGCACTCCAGCTAAAAAAAATCCATATTTCTCCAATTGAGGACTGTTTAAATGTGCTTCATACCATACCGCAGGTTGCGCAAAAGCGATGTGAGGATCATTAGCAAACAAAACTCCTCCTGATTCAGATTTATCTGCAGACAACACCCAACTATTGCTACCAACAAATGAGGGTATTTTCTTTTCATTTAAACGATCAAGAACAGTGTTCCAACTTAAAACTTGGTCGTAATTCATTGCTTTAAAAGAGGGAATCAGGGTATTTTGGTAAGGCATGTCAATTGCTAGATCGTCTAAATATGCCTCTCCGTATTCGACTTTTATCTTTGAGAGCATGGGATCTGTTTTTTGTGCCATTGCAAAACTAAAGCTCATATACCCTAAAATATTGTAGACATCAACAAGGTCAAATTCTTCTTTATCTAGTCCGAGGATTTTATATTCAATTGGCGTGTAGGCCGTGTGAATAAATTGATTAATTCCATCTAAATAAGCATTTGCGTACTGTACGAATTCGGTATCACCTTCGAGCTTATTAACCGTTTCAAAACTATTTTCCGCAATACCCAGATTTAGAAAAAACTTGTCATTATCTATAAATTCGGCTCCAAACAATTCAGATAAACGACCACTAGCTACTCTTCTAAGGAGCTCCATTTGCCAAAGGCGTTCCTGTGCATGAACGTAACCAAGTGTTTTGAACAAATCAGAATTGTTTTCTGCATAGATGTGAGGAATTCCGTAGTAATCAAAATAAACCTCAGTTTCTTGATCTAATCCATTTAATTCCAATTGTCCTTGATATAGTGGAGTATTCGTATTTACCCACAACTTCAACAGAATTGCTACAAGTAATAGTAAGCCAATTAGACTAAAAAATACTTTTCTCAAATTCATATTTCGCTTTATATTTTTGAATTGATTCGGTAAGCCAAACATAGTAGCTATCTGAATCAGTGTATTGTATAGGTGAATTTAAGATTTGGTAGTCCGGAGAAATAAGCACGTAAAACGGCTGTGATAAATACCCGAAATTAAGCACTTGAAAGGCACTCCACTTGTCTCCTATAGTTCTAATTTCTTTTTGGTGATTTTCTCTGTATGATACGATGAATTGCTCCTCTTTAGATAGTTCCGCTCTGTCATCTACATAAAGTGAAATTAAAACCACTTCGTTTTTTAACAGATCGTATACCTTGTTTTGTCGCCAAACATCATTTTCCATTTTCCTGCAATTAACACAAGACCATCCTGTAAAGTCTAAAAGAACAGGTTTGTTTAGTCGTTTAGCCTCTGCTATTCCATCATCAAAGTTTTTAAAACAATCCAATCCCAAGGGACATTGCTCATTGTTGTCTGAAGAAATACTATAAAAGTCAGGAGGAATGAATGCCCCAACAAAAGTGACGCTACTTTTATTGAACAATCCATTTGACAAATTAATAGTAAATAAAAACAGTCCCGAATAAATCAAAATCCAAACTCCTTTTTGAAGATTTTTAAGTGTTTTAAAATTGATTTTGAGAATCAAGTAAATCAGTAGTCCTGAACTGATTAAAATCCAAATGACAAGAAAGATTTCGTAGTATAAAATACCCCAACCACTGACTAAATCGGCATTAGATAAAAATTTAAACGCCAATGCAAGTTCAACAAATCCCAATACTACTTTAGCTGTATTCATCCAAGCGCCAGACCTAGGAAGCGCTTTCAAGCCATTGGGAAACCAAGCAAACAAACCGAATGGGATGGCGAGTGCTAGTCCGAAACCGAACATCCCTAAAGTCAAATTCATGGCAACCTGACCACCTAACAGCGCAGTTGAACCAAGCAATCCACCTAGAACGGGACCAGTACATGAAAAAGAAACGATGACCAGAGTTAAAGCCATAAAAAAGCTTCCTCCAAATCCAGAAAATTTACTGCTGTACCCATCTAATCGTGTACTCCAACTTGAAGGCAGGTTTATTTCGAACAAACCAAAAAGTGAAAGAGCAAAAAGCAGTAATACCGCAAAGAATAAAAGGTTTAGATAGACATTAGTCGCAATTTGATTAAAAAATTGAGGATCAATACTGTCATAAATATGAAAAGGTAGGCTCAACAAAATAAAAATTAAGACAATACTCACGCTGTAAAAAAGGGCAAGCTTTTTTGTTTTTCCTATGTTCTTATCTGAGGAAAAAAATGAAACTGTCAAGGGAATCATTGGAAAAACACAAGGAGTAAGCAGTGCAATAAGTCCTCCTAAAAATCCCAATAGTATAAGCGATAAATCCAACGCTTGCGGTCTTTCTCCCTTACTTAGGGCTTTACTGAAATCCTTGTTTTTAAAAGGAATAATTAAACGCTGGTTTTGGTTTTTTTCTTGAGTTATTTTCGAAGTGTTTTGTTTTTTAAGATTTGGATTTAAAATAAACTCTATAAGCTCTTCCCCAGGGATACAAATCTCTTTGCACACCTGATAATAAACCATAACCTCAAAAGCATATACGTCTTTGAGTGGTTTAATTTTTTGAGTGAAAACCGCTCTTTTTTTAAAAAAGCGTTCTTCGACCTCAAAGACATCCGAATAGGCTATTTCGGTTTCACTTTCTTCTGTTTTTCCTAGTAGTTTATAAGCTACTCCGGCCTCTTTAAATTCTAGCTCTGTTGGAAGACTTCCTCCTTCAGGTGTAAATTGAGAATACAAATGCCATCCGTCTTCAATAACGGCGGTAATCTCAAGGCTGTAAATAGAGTCTGATTCCCGAATCAACTCCTTACTCCATTGCAATGGAGGCGCAGTAAATTGTGCTAAAAGGCTAACACTATTTAGGAAGAGAAGAACTCCAAGAAGTCTTTTTCTAAACATTCTATTCTTAAAATATTTTTTGTTTTTGAGGTAATTCTATTTCTATGGTCCATTCGAAAAGGGACAACCCAGAGCAATTCATCACCATCAAATAATAATGGGATATACATTTTTAAGGGACCTTGAATACCTATATCCTTTAAAAATTTTGAGACTTTTTTCTTTTTAGTCATTCCCAAAGGATAAAAATAGTGCAAAGCGGACAAAGGCTGAAGATTAAAATCCCCTTTCAGCATTTCTTTATCCACATAAATACAGCTATTGTCTGTATATGTTACGTCCTCCTTTTTTACTTTAGTTATCGAAAAAAGGGAATTAATACTAAATAAATTAGGATTGACCCGATTAGAGAGCTGATATAGTGATTGGCCTGATTTAAGTAATAGTTGATCTTTTTGATCATTTTCAATGAATTTACCGCCTTCAGACTTTAATAACTGTTTCAGGTCTTGCACATGAGAAAACCCTTCTGGCCGAAAAATTAAATCTAAAAGCGTTTCAAATGGAGTAAGCGCTTCAATCTTTTGGATATTATATCTTTTGATCTCATTTTTTTCTGTCCTAACCCCATTGAGAACATGAGCTCTGTGAATTTCAACAATACTACTGTCTCGTTTTAGATGCTCGAAATTTTGACTAAAATTCGATCGAAAGTTCGCCTCTATTTTAGCTAAAACAGGTAGTAATTCTATTCTTATTTTATTCCGTAAATAGGTCGCTTGTTGATTAGAGGCATCTTCTCTCCATTTTAACTCATTCGCTAAAGCGTACTGATGAATTTGTGCTTTATTGTATGAAAGAAGAGGTCTTAAAAGGCCTTCTGACTCTGAAATACCGCTCAATCCTTTAACTCCAGTTCCTCTTAGTAAGTTGATAAAAAAGGTTTCAATTTGATCGTCTAAGTGATGCGCAGTACACAAAACACTATTCGGAATAGATTCTTGAATCTTTTTAAAAAAAGTGTATCGCACATTTCTCGCCGTCAATTGTATGTTTTGATCAGAGTTACTTATATCCTCCACTAGGAAATGACACATCACCCCTAACTGCTTGGCAAGTTGTTCTACATGATCTTGATCTAAATCACTCTCAAGCCCCCTTAATTTATAATTGACATGTACCAAACTAAAATTCAGTTCAAGTATTCCAAAAACATGGGCCAAAACAGTACTATCAAGTCCTCCACTGCAGGCCAACAACAGGTGTTTTTCGCCGTGTGGATTAAGGATTTTTCGAAGATGGTCTATATTCAAAGTCATTTCACTACAAAGTTAGTTAACCAAGCGCTTTTATTTATTTTTGGTACAAATTTATCCGTGTTGAAATCTGTTCAGCGATTATACTACATTGACGCCATAAGAGCCTGGGCAATTTTGATGATGCTTCAAGGACATTTCATCGATGGTTTATTGGATCCTGCTTTTCGAGATAAAGAAAATGAACTTTTTTCATGGTGGTTGTATTTCAGGGGTATTACTGCCCCAGTTTTCTTTACTGTTTCTGGTTTTATAGTTTCTTACTTACTCTTAAACAATACCGTTCAAAATCATCAAAATCCAAGAATAAAAAAAAGTCTTAAAAGAGGGCTTGAACTCATTTTTTATGGTTACTTATTGCGATTAAACTTCGGTGGCTTATTTAAAGGGCAATTGTATAACGCCTTTTATCAAATAGATGTACTGCACTGCATTGGACTAGCACTGTTGTCAATTGTACTGTTGTACAAAGTTCACCTTTGGCTTAGTGATCTCGGGCTAAAATGGGCTTATGCAATAATTCAGCTCAGTACTGTTCTTTTGCTTTTTCTAGGTGAGCCTTATTATAAAACAGTTGAATATGAGTACTTGCCACAACTTTTCGCAAATTATCTCCACAAAGCGAATGGATCTGTTTTTACCATTATTCCATGGCTGGGATACAGTAGTTTTGGTGCTTTGTTGTCTCAAGTTTACCTGCGCTTTCAAAACAAGCCTTATTTCTATTCCTTCTTTATTTTAGGTAGTTTACTGTCAGGATTACTACTGATTCACTACTCTAGTGGATTTTTTACTGAATTGATTACGCTTCATTCGACCTTCGCTTTTCTACAAGAAGTAGTGAATAATAACTATTTATTTATCAGACTTGGGGATGTCCTTATCGTTTTTGCAGTCTTTGCTAGCTTAAGGGAATTGACCAAATACAAAAGCATAGTGAAAATAGGACAGAGTACGCTTACCACCTACATCATTCACTATATGATTCTTTACGGAAGTTTTACCGGCTATGGATTATATCGATTCTATAAAAAGTCACTCAACTGGGCAGAAGCAACAACATACGCATTGCTATTCATGTTAATATGTACATTATCTGCTGTGGTTTATCATCATTTCAAACCAAAGCTAAAAACATGGATTACATGTGTAAAGCACGGTTTTCTGAAGCGGCTAAAGCAGCTTCTTTAACAGCTTCAGCGTAAGTAGGATGCGCATGAGACATTCTAGCAATATCCTCAGCAGAGGCTCTAAATTCCATAGCGGTAACACCTTCTGCAATCAAATCTGCACAACGTGCTCCTATCATATGTACACCTAATACCTCATCTGTTTTGGCATCAGCCAATATTTTCACAAATCCGTCTATATCCATGCTTGCTCGGGCTCTTCCCAGTGCACGCATTGGAAATTGACCACTTTTATAATCGCGTTCTTGTAGTTTTAATTGTTCTTCAGTGAGTCCAACAGAGGCGACCTCTGGCCAAGTATAAACTACAGAAGGAATTAAATTATAATTGATGTGTGGCTTTTGACCCGCCATAACCTCAGCGACAAAAACACCCTCTTCTTCAGCTTTGTGAGCCAACATAGCGCCTTTTATGACATCGCCTATTGCATAAATGTGATCTTGTTGGGTTTGTAAATGATCATTTACCAGAATTCGCCCTCTTTCGTCCGTTGGCAGTCCGGCGTTCTCTAATTGTAATCCTTCGGTATTGGCTACTCTCCCTACAGATACTAAGGTGTAATCAGACTCAAACTCATGTGTGACACCTTTTTTATCGTCAGCAGAGACCAAAACCTTATCTCCGAGACGTTTCACCTCTTTTACTTGATGAGAGAGGTGAAATTTAATTTTTTGCTTTTTTAGGGATTTCATAAGCTCTTTAGAAAGAGCCGCATCCATTCCGGAGATTATTCGATCTGCATATTCTATAACATCCACTTCGGATCCTAGTCTTTTGTATACTTGACCGAGTTCTAATCCAATAACTCCTCCGCCTATTACCACTAATTTTTTAGGAATTTCATTGAGTGAAAGGGCTTCTGTAGACGTAATGATACGCTCGTGATCTAAGTTAATAAAAGGTAAATTTCCCGGTTTAGAGCCCGTAGCGATAATGTATTTTGCCGCTTCAATTTCTTCAACAACCTCATCACTTTGAACAACTTCAAGCGTTGAAGCCGTTTTAAAACGTCCTAGACCTCGAATTACTTCAATTTTATTTTTATCCATCAAAAACTCAATTCCTTTTGTAGTCTGATCTACAACCTGTTGTTTTCGATTGATCATCTGAGGAAAATCAAGCTCAACCTCTCCCTTTATTTTGATACCATGTGTTTCAAAATGTTTCAAAGCATCTTCATAATGATGCGAAGAATCTAATAGTGACTTAGAAGGAATGCAACCTACATTTAAACAGGTACCTCCTAAAGTACTTTCCTTTTCAATTAATGCTGTGCGCATTCCAAGTTGAGCGCAGCGAATTGCAGCTACATATCCTCCGGGTCCTGAACCTATTACAGCTACATCAAATTTTTTCATGTGTGTGTTCCATTTATCAGCACTCAAAAGTACAACAGAAATAACTATTTATTTAAGTTGATGGCTACAATGTATCCTTATAAGATTGTAATAATTGAAGTGATAAAAAAAAGGGCCTCTAAAGTAGAGACCCTTTTCTATTCATTCGTAAATATGATTTTACATTCCAGACTGCATCACACTAACTGTGTTCATGTTTGCAGAGCTTATAGTGACATTAGATGAATGTCCCATTCCGTATTGCTGTGTAGTAATTGCATTCATATCAGATTGTGCATCAATCAAATTGTTTGACCAATGTTGGCTCCCTTGTTGCATAGTAAAAATTGAATTTTTGTTCGAATCTTCTACAACTTTGTTGATTGCCTTGTTTTTCTGACCATTTTGCGAAACAATCAATGAGTTTTTATCAGAATTTCCTCTAACTCTTAGTCTAGACTTGTTCTTTGTTCCTACTTGCTGAACTAAGGCTAAGTTCTTGTCTGATTTTCTCACTATAAAAGCTGTTGATTTATTACTATCTCCTGATTGAGATACAGCCAGGAAGTTTTTATCTGCCTTGTTACGTGCAAAAGTAATAGCATAATTATCTTTTCCTGATTGTCTTAAGGCTACAACATTCTTATCAGAATAATATTCTGCATAAACTTCGGCATAGTTGTCTTTCCCGTTCTGCTGAGCAACAATTATATTGGCATCAGAATCTTCA
>NZIQ01000060.1 GCA_002691685.1 Flavobacteriaceae bacterium
AGCTTCAAGAAGTCTGTTTGTAAACTCAATAGCTTGCATGTTACCTCTTGTTTGTCCTTGGTTTACACCAGCAACAGCAATATCAGTTGCATTAGTGATAGAAGCAGCAAGAGATCTTGATTCATCATAACCAGTGTTTACTTTGACTTTAAGACCCTCAGCTAATTCGTATTCTAAAGATGCATTTAAAAGTGCTCTCTCGGTGTTTGTTAAAGTTTGAGTTCTAGTTAAAAGAACAGCAGGATTAATTAACGACCCACCTGGAAGGTAGTTCGGATCTGATGGCCAAGTCGGATTTGCTGAATAAGCTGCACCAATAAGGTCACCACGGAAACCAGCCGTAGATGATAGAGGAGCTGCCTCATCATTTACTCTAGAAACAGACGCTTGCACATTTAAGGTTAATTTATCATCTAAATAGCGTTGAGTAGCATTGATTCTACCTGTAATACGCTCAAAACTTGAATTTTTTATGACACCAAATTGCTTGCCATAACCTAAGGTCGCACGGATATAACCGTTACCTAATTGACTAGAGTAAGATACGTTTTGGTTTTGAGAGGCTGCATTTCTTGAAATGTAGTCTACCCAATCTGTGTCAGATCCAGCGTCAGCTGCTGATACATCACCACCTACGTTTCCAACTAAGGCAAGGAATTGGTCTCTACCTAATAAGTCCAGACCATTTGCTATACTAGAAATACTCAATGTAGAAGAGTACTCAATAGTTGGTTGATTAGCTGTCTTACCGCTTTTAGTCGTAATGATAACAACACCATTAGCTCCTCGAGATCCATAAATCGCAGTTGCAGAAGCATCCTTTAGTATAGAGATACTTTCGATGTCGTTAGGATTGATAAAGTTCAATGGGTTTCTTGCAGAGTTTCCTCCAGTTGCACCTCCAATAGTTGGGACATTACTTTCCCCTGACAATGGAACTCCATCAACTACGTAAAGTGGATTGTTGTTCGATCTAATAGAGTTAGAACCACGTATATTTAATGCGATTCCGGCTCCAGGCTCACCACTGTTAGAAGAAATTTGAACCCCGGCAACTTTACCTTGGATCAATTGTTCTGGTGATGCGATAGCACCCACGTTGAAGTCCTCTGAGGTAACGGCGGCAACTGCACCAGTTGCATCTTTAACCGTTGTTGCACCATAACCAATGATTACAACTTCATCAAGTGCTTGTAAATCTTCTTCAAGAACGACATTAATTGTCGATCTTCCATTAACGGCAACCTCTGCTGTTTTGAAACCGATGTAGCTTACAACAAGAGTAGCGTCTCCTGAGACGTTGCTTAGGCTGTAATTACCATCAAAATCAGACTGTGTTCCGTTAGTAGTACCCTTCACTAAAACGCTTGCTCCTGGAAGAGGACCATTGGCATCAGATATGGTACCCGATACTGTTTGAGCCTGCGCAGTCGCCATACCTAAAACGGCAGCGAAAAGCAATAGGCCTTTGCGTAACGTAATCTTCATAAATGTTAATTTTTAAGTTTAGTTAATGTAAATCTCGATAAAAGTATTAAAAAATTTAAAAGCGCAAACATAAATTGTACATTTTTTACTTATTTGTTAAGTTTTAGTATATGTTTGTGTAGCAAAATTTCAATTTTTTAATTCTTATTACTATACTTCATGCATCAGAACTTCATTTTAGCGCATTCTTGGAGTATCATAGAAGAAGGTTACGAACCTGAACGATTTAAATCATCTGAAAGTCTATTCAGTTTAGGAAATGGTGCCATGGGTCAGCGGGCAAATTTTGAAGAATTTTATTCCGGGCCAAGTTTTCAAGGAAGCTACATTGGTGGTGTTTATTATCCTGATAAAACTAAGGTAGGATGGTGGAAAAACGGCTACCCAGAGTATTTTGCTAAAGTGCTTAATGCCCCGAGTTGGATAGGGATAGACTTTTATGTGAATGACGATCTATTTGACCTTAACACTTGTTTAGGAGTACAAAATTTCAAAAGGGAGCTGAATATGAAATCTGGGTATTTATCTCGTTCTTTTGAATGCGTAACTATGAAAGGCATAAGACTCAAAGTCGAAGCTCTTCGATTTTTGAGTATGACTGAAAATGAACTAGGAGTGATTTCTTACAGGGTAACGGCTCTGGACCAAGCGATTGAAATCAGATTCGAACCTTATTTGGATTCAGGGATAAAAAATCAAGATAGCAATTGGGACGATGACTTCTGGAAAACCACTTCTGTAAGTTATCAAAATGGGCGTTCTTACATTCTTGCTCAAACACTTAAGACAGACTTTAAAACCTGTACTTATATGTATTGTGAGCTCCATGTCGATCAAAAAAAATCTCAATTTGATATTTTAAGTAAAGAAGATACTTCGATAAGAGCGGCATCAGGAGTTCAAATCGAAAAGGGCCAAACCGCTCAATTCTACAAATACGGAGGATATACTACTTCTTTAAATCACAACGAAGATGGTTTAGTTCAGGCCGCTGATTACTGCATAGATACAGCTATTTCAAAAGGATTTAAGGTCTTATTTGCCGAACAAGAAGAGGCATGGGCAAATATTTGGGCTAAGAGTGATATTGTTATTGAAGGAGATGTAAAAGCACAACAGGGAATACGCTTTAACATTTTTCATTTAAACCAGACTTATTCAGGTAAGGATGCTAGACTAAATATCGGACCTAAAGGATTTACAGGTGAAAAATACGGCGGGAGCACTTATTGGGATACCGAAGCTTATTGTCTTCCATTTTATATGCTCACAAAGAATCAAGATGTAGCGCGAAATCTTTTGGTCTACAGATATAATCATCTTGACCGTGCTAAAGAAAATGCTAAAAAACTCGGGTTCAATTCAGGAGCTGCATTATACCCAATGGTTACCATGAATGGTGAAGAGTGTCACAATGAGTGGGAAATTACATTTGAAGAAATTCACAGAAATGGAGCCATTGCTTTTGCCATTTATAATTATGTGAGATTTACAGGAGATTTTAACTACCTCAAAGAAATGGGTATGGAGGTTTTAATCGGAATTGCTCGTTTTTGGAAACAACGTGTGCATTATTCTCAAGCTAAAAATGCCTATGTCATGCTTGGAGTTACAGGTCCAAACGAATACGAAAACAATGTGAATAACAACTGGTATACCAATTATATTGCAAAGTGGTGTTTAGAATATACCTTGACTCAGCTCCATAAATTACGAGATGGTGCACTTGAAGAATACGATAGAATTAGAGGGATTTGTGCCTTAACAGAATTCGAATTGGAACAATGGGGTGAGATTGCTGATCAAATGTACTTTCCGTATAGTGATGAACACCAGATTTATTTGCAACAAGATGGATTTTTAGATAAGCAACTACAACTGGTTTCGGAATTACAAAGTGACCAACGACCTATCAATCAAAAATGGTCTTGGGATCGAATTCTCAGATCTCCTTACATCAAACAAGCAGATGTTCTTCAGGGCTTTTATTTTTTTGAAGATCACTTTAGTCTTGAAGAACTTGAACGACATTATAACTTCTACGAACCATTTACGGTACATGAATCTTCGTTATCTCCCTGTATTCACAGCATTCAGGCCGCCAAACTGGGAAAGATGGATCAGGCCTATGACTTTTATTTGAGAACCTCTCGATTGGATTTGGATGATTACAATAAGGAAGTAGAAGAAGGCTTACACATCACCTCAATGGCTGGAACTTGGTTGAGTATTATAGAAGGCTTTGGTGGATTGAGAATGGAGAACGACAAACTCAGTTTGAGACCACAAATTCCAGAACAATGGGACTCCTATCGTTTTAAAATTAATTTTAGAGGCCGAATTATTTCGGTTCATGTTGATTGCAATAGTGTAGAATTGCACTTAAAATCTGACATTCCAATGAGTCTAAGAGTTTTTGACAAGAAAATTGAACTTGCTCCAAACAAGACTATTAAAGTATGAGATTGAGATTAGTTGCATTTTTTCTGTTTTTGAGCATGTCAGCTGCGGCTCAGTTGGCGCGTATTGAGCCTCCAAATTGGTGGATCGGTATGAAAGACCACTCGCTTCAATTGATGTTGAAGGGGACTAATTTAAATAAGTTCAACCAGGTTCGAGCATATTCTAAGGGAATTGAAGTCCTTGAGACGCACAGGGCTGATCACCCGGATTATTTATTTGTTGACCTCAGAATTGACCCTAATGTCAATAGTGGAAAACATCTTTTTGCACTTCAAGGTGAAGCAGGGCAACTGCAATTCGAATATGAATTTCAACAAAGAAAACACGAGGCTCAAGATTTTCTGGGCTTTGACAGTTCAGATGCCATTTACTTGATTACTCCTGATCGATTTGCCGATGGGAATCCCAATAACGATGTGGTATTGGGCATGAGAGAATCGGCTATTGATAGAGGGGATGATTACAAAAGACACGGGGGAGATATTCAAGGGATACTTGATCATCTGGACTATATCGAGAAGATGGGGTTCACGGCGATTTGGTCGTCTCCACTTTTAGAGAACGACATGAAAGAGCAATCCTATCACGGATATGCCATCACTGATTTTTACAAGGTTGATCCTCGTTTCGGAACATTAGACACCTATAAAGCACTCGCAGAGGAAATGCGCAAAAGAGGCATGAAGCTCATTATGGATCAGGTGGCTAATCACGTCGGTTTATCACATTGGTTTATGAAAGACCTTCCTTTTAAGGATTGGATTAATCAACAAACGGCCTATAAAAAAGGAGAGGCGCTTAGCTTTTCTAATCACAGAAGAACCACTAATCAAGATGCCTATGCTTCAGAGGTAGATAAAATCCAAATGAATGAGGGATGGTTTGTGCCTAGTATGCCTGATTTGAATCAGAATAATCCATTTATGGCCAATTACATCACTCAAAATAGCATATGGTGGATTGAAACCTTGAAGCTAGGTGGAATACGACAAGACACCTATCCCTATCCGGACAAAAATTTCATGAGTTATTGGACCCAGCGAATCATGAATGAATATCCAAACTTTTCAATTGTTGGTGAGGAATGGAGTTACAATCCACTGCTAGTGGGATATTGGCAGGATGCGGCTAACAATAGAGATGGCTATCGATCTAAGCTTGACGTTTCTATGGATTTTCCTTTACAAAAAGCTATAGTCGAGTCTCTTACGGAAAATGAATCTTGGGATAAAGGTTTGGTTAAATTGTACGAGGCGCTAGCTAATGACTTTGGGTATGGCGACCCCTTAGACCTTATGGTCTTTGGAGACAATCACGATATGGATCGTCTTTTCACTCAACTGGGAGAAGACTACAAGCTCCAAAAAACAGCTCTGAGTATCTTAAGTGTTTTACCTAGAATTCCACAGTTTTATTACGGTACCGAAATTGGCATGCAAAATACGGCTAAACCAGGAGATCACGGTCTTATTCGAACTGATTTTCCCGGAGGTTGGAAAGGTGATACTCAAAACGCATTCACTGGAGAAAACTTAAGCCTTGTGGAATTAGATTTACAGCATTTCACAAGGGATCTATTGCAGTTCAGAAAGAAGACTCAGGTGCTTCATCATGGTAAAACCAAACATTTTGCTCCTAAAGAGGGTTTATATATATTAAGTCGATACACAACAAATGAGCAGGTCGTACTTTTAGTCAATAAAAATGAGTACGAGTGCGGTCTTGATTTAGCGCATTACAGGGAGTTGCATTTTGATCGATATGACATTACGGATGCCATAACCAAAGAAGTATTTCAGGATGCTACTGAAATCAAGGTTGAAGCAAAATCTAGTTTGTTATTACATTTTAAAAAAAAAGTGAAAAAGAAAGAGGTCATATATCAAGTATTTACTAGACTGTTTGGAGCTAAGGGAAAAAAAGCTGTTCCATGGGGTACAAAGGCGCAGAATAGCGTTGGAAAATTTAGTGATTTCACCGATCAGGCCTTAAAAGAGATTGCAGATATAGGCGTAACAACGATTTGGTATACAGGAGTTTTACACCACGCCTCGGTCACGGATTATTCAGCATATGGAATTCCACCTGATGATGCAGACGTTGTCAAAGGACGAGCGGGTTCACCCTATGCGATACGAGATTATTACAATGTTGACCCTGATTTGGCTAGCGATGTGAACCAGCGTTTAGAGGAGTTCAAATCGCTTATTGAACGCACACATAATAACGGAATGAAGGTGATGATTGACATGGTTCCTAATCATGTTGCTAGGGGTTATAAAAGTTTGACCAAACCCAAGGGTATTCTCGACTTAGGAGACGACGACGATACGACTCTAGAATATCATAGGGATAATAATTTCTATTATTTGCCAGGAGTTTCTTTTCAAACACCAGATTGGGAAGAGGGATTTAGTCCACTTGGAGGTAATCAACCAGAACTGGTTGACAAAAAATTTGAAGAGTATCCTGCAAAATGGACAGGTAACGGTTCGCGAAGTGCTAAACCAAATGTTCACGATTGGTATGAAACCGTCAAAATAAACTTTGGAGTTCGACCAAATGGAGCTAAAGACTTTCCCGAGTTAGGAGCGGATTATTCTTATATGATTACCGCCAAACATGCTGCTTTTTGGAAAGACAAGCAAGTGCCTAACACCTGGATAAAAATGAGGCAAATCGCAGAATACTGGTTAGGTTTAGGGGTAGATGGGTTTAGATTTGATATGGCCGAGATGGTTCCAGTAGAATTTTGGAGCTATTTGAATTCTTCTATTAAAGCCATAAATGAGGATGCCATATTGCTCGCTGAGGTGTACAATCCAAAGCTTTATAGAGACTACCTGAAAAAAGGTAAAATGGATTACCTCTACGACAAGGTTGATCTATACGATAGCCTTAAACACATCATGAAAGGATACGGATGGACAGACCATATTCACACGGTGCAACATGAACTCAATGATATAGAAGGGCATATGCTTCGTTTTTTAGAGAATCACGATGAGCAGCGTATAGCAAGCCCTGAATTTGCCGGTAATGCGGCATTTGGAAAACCTGCAATGGTGGTATCGGCAACCTTAAATTCTGCTCCGGTGATGTTGTACTTTGGTCAAGAGGTAGGTGAAGATGCCGATGAAAATCCAGGGTTTGGTAAGCCGAGTCGCACCTCTATATTCGACTATGTGGGTGTTCCCAATCATCAGGCTTGGATGAATGAGGGCGCTTTTGATGGAGGACAATTAAAGGCAGAACAAAAAGAACTACGAGCTTACTACCAAAAGATTTTAAAAGCCGTGCACAAATCTGATGCTTTTTTGGGACCATATGTTGAAAATCATTTTTACAATAAAGCCCACACAAATATCTATGACCACCGTATTTTTTCTTTTGTCAGATACGATGATAAAGAGGTTGTTTTGGTAGTCAGCAATTTTGAAAAAGATAAAAACTACAACATTGATCTCAAAATAGATCCTAGTATAGTGGAACTTCTTCAGCTCGAACAAGAAGATTACGATTTAAGGGAATTGTTGAGTGATGACCATACTAAGCTTCATATTTCAAAGGGTATTGGTCATGTTTCAATGGATTTAAAACCATTAGAATCTAGAATATTTCTTTTTAAACGTTGATTTTTAGCATGTATTTTTATTTTTGTAAACACTTAAGTTTATGATTGTATGAGAAAATTAATTTTAATTCTAGGTGTATTGTTTATGGCTTGTAATTCGTCTTCAAATTTTTTGGTTATTGGACATCGTGGAGCTATGGGTTACGAAACTGAAAACACTATTGCATCGATAGAAAAGGCCATTGAGCTTGGCGTATCAATGATTGAAATTGATGTATTACGCATAAAGAGTGGTGAAATAATGGTTTTTCACGACAAACGCGTGGATAGACTTACCAATGGTGCGGGTGAAATAGAGGATTATTTTATGGCTGATGTTTTGGCCCTAAATCTTGTTGGAGGACATAAAATTCCAACACTTCAAAAGGTGTTAAAAGCAGTAGACGGGAAAGTTAAAATCAACATTGAACTGAAGGGTAAGAGAACGGCTTCGAAGGTCGATCAAATCATTCGAGTATACGAAAGACGAGAGGGTTATCCTCTGAGTAATTATGTGATCTCTAGTTTTGATTGGGAGGAACTCGATGCTTTTAGAGCTCTCAATCAAGAGGTGGATGTTGCTGTATTGACTGATGCTGACCCCCTACAGGCTATCCCTAAAGCTCAAGAAATCAATGCTGTAGCGATCAATCCTTACTATAAAAACATTAATGCTGAAATCGTCGAACAAATTCACGATGCTGGTTTCAAAGTTTACACCTATACGGTGAATGAAGAAGCGGATATAGCGTCGGTAAAAGAAATGGGTGTGGACGGAATATTTTGTGACTATCCCGACCGTGCATTATGATATCATCATTATAGGTGGAGGTGCCTCTGGATGCTATGCAGCCGCTCAATTGAGCGATTTAAGACCTGATTTATCTATTGCAATTATAGAAAAGACTTCTTCGTTTCTTTCAAAGGTTAAAATTTCTGGAGGGGGGCGATGCAATATTACCCATCATCAATTTGAGCCTAAACTCCTCAGTCAAAATTATCCTAGAGGTTCTAAAGAGTTATTGGGCTCTTTTTTTCGATATGCCGTGGACGAAACCTTATCCTATTTTGAATCTTTAGGAGTGCAATGGAAAGCCGAATCAGACGGTCGCATTTTTCCTGTAAGTGACGACGCGCAAACGGTTATTGATGCCTTGATGCAAAAACTTCTTAACAACAGGGTGAAACTGATTTATCCACAAGGGGTGAAAGCGATTTCGAAACAAGAAGATACTTTTGTTGTCAGCACGATATCCCAAGAATACAAGGCGAAGGCAGTGATTATCGCAACGGGAAGTGCACCAAATATGAATAAGGTAATCACAGCTCTCGGACACAAATTGGTGGCTGCAGTACCCTCTTTATTCACCTTTCATATAGAAGAACCCAAATTAGTACAACTACAGGGTGTTACGGCTGAGGTACAGGCAACTGCAGAAGGTATAGAGACTGACGGACCACTCCTGGTAACACATTGGGGTCTAAGTGGTCCTGCAATCTTAAAACTATCGGCGTGGGGAGCTAGACATTTTAATGAAAAGGAGTATAAGTTTGAATTGAAGCTTAATTGGGTCAGTACAAAGAAACAAGAGGTTCTTATAACTTTAGAGCACCTTAAAAACAGAAAGGCGACCGAAAGCATTTTAAAACCGCAGTGGGGATTATCAAAAAGACTATGGGGCTATCTCATCGATCGCGCCGACTTATCACAGAAAAATTGGGCAGAATGCTCTCGAAAAGAACTGCAAAAATTACAAGAAGTTTTGACCCATGACACCTATAGCGTAGTCAAAAAAAGTACCTACAAGCAAGAATTTGTTACGGCGGGAGGAGTTCGTTTAAAAGACGTAAATCTTAAAACCTTTGAGAGTAAAGTACGACAAAGACTGTATTTTACAGGAGAAGTTTTAAATGTTGACGGCATCACAGGGGGCTATAACTTTCAAAATGCATGGACCTCTGCCTATTTGGCTGCTTCTGCTATTGCTAATTCTGAACTTGCCAGCTTAAATCAGTAATCTGCATTATCTTTAAACAAAATTGTCAATATGACTGAAGATGTCTTTAAGGCGCAATTAAACACTTCAAATTTTAATGATTTTAAAGTGGGCTGGAGAAGCCCGAGCAATATAGCTTTGGTTAAATATTGGGGAAAAAAGCCAATTCAAATTCCCGCAAATGCCTCATTGAGTTTTACCCTAAGTGAATCGTGCACGAGCACTGAGGTTCAATTTAGTTTGGCAGACTCGCCTTCCTTCGATTTAGTGTTTGAAGGAAAGGCCAAACCTAGCTTTCACCCAAAGATTCAAGACTTTCTCGATCGTATTTCACCCTATTGTTCTTTCCTAGGTGCATATCACCTGAGTATTGACACGAGTAATTCCTTTCCGCACAGCAGTGGAATTGCTTCTTCTGCCTCAGCTATGGCTGCATTAGCTTTAAGCATTTGTAGCTTAGAAAAAGAGCTCGGAGGTCTTCAAGACGAAGGTTTATTTTTTCAAAAAGCTTCTTTTTTGTCTCGTTTGGGTTCGGGAAGTGCGTGTAGAAGCGTACAAGGACCTATGATGAGTTGGGGTGTACATCCTGAATTAAACAACAGTTCTGATTTGTATGGATCTGTTTTTAAAGAGAAATTACAAGATGTTTTCAAATCTTATAAGGACAGTATTCTTTTGGTTCATAAGGGACAAAAATCGGTTAGTAGTACGGCTGGGCATGATTTAATGAAGGGTCATATTTTTGCTCAATCTCGATTTGAACAGGCGCAAATACATTTGACACAACTAAAATCAGTCTTACAAAATGGAGATTTAGAACACTTTATCCGTATTGTAGAATCTGAAGCGCTCAGTCTGCATGCGATGATGATGAGTAGTCATCCGTATTACATTCTGATGCAGCCTAATACTTTAGCTATTCTTCACAGTGTAATGCGTTTCAGACAGGAAACAAAAATTCCTTTGTGCTTTACCTTAGATGCTGGAGCCAACGTTCACCTGCTATATCCAGAGTCCTTTGAGAGACAAATCCTGCCTTTTATTGAACAAGAATTGAGTTTATTTTGTGAACACGGTGCTTTTCTCTCGGATGCTGTTGGAAATGGATCTCAAAAAATTGTTTAAATTCAACCTTTAAACTATAAACAAAAATGAAAGGTCCATTATTCTACGCTAAAATTTTACTTTTCGGCGAATACGGAATCATCAAAGATTCTAAGGGCCTTGCCATTCCTTTCAACGTGTTCAAAGGAGCGCTTAAAAATGAAGATGTACGGTCAGAGAAATCCATAGAATCGAATTCTCATTTGAATAAATTCGCTTGTTATTTAAGGCAATGCGTTGAAAATGGTGAAATTACTACAGACTTTGATTTTGAGCGTATGCGTAACGATCTCAGCGAAGGAATGTACTTTGACAGTTCTATTCCCAGAGGATATGGCGTAGGAAGTAGCGGAGCTATCGTAGCTGCTTTTTACGAGAAGTACGCCATAGAAAAAATAACAATTTTAGAAAACCTTACACGAGAAAAGCTTTTGCAACTCAAAACCTTATTTGGAAAAATGGAGTCTCATTTCCATGGAAATTCTTCTGGTCTTGATCCACTCAACAGCTATTTGAGTTTACCCATTTTAATTCATTCAAAACAGCATATTGAATCTACACGTATTCCATCTCAAAATGAGATTGGAAAGGGTGCAGTTTTTTTGCTGGATAGCGGTATAGTGGGAGAGACTGCACCTATGGTCAATTTGTTTTTAGAGAATATGAAGAATGAAAAATATGAGCGTATCATTCAAGAAGAATTTGTAGCCCATACAGATGCTTGCATCGATCACTTCCTTAAGGCAGACTTCGAAGGACTTTTCGGTGATTTAAAGAAACTTTCTCAAGTGGTTTTTGATCATTTCAAACCTATGATTCCTGGTCAATTTCACGAACTCTGGAAAAAAGGGCTTGAAGGTGACAGTTATTATTTAAAGTTATGCGGTTCTGGTGGGGGAGGCTATTTTTTGGGTTTCACTGAAAATCTAGATAAGGCTAGAGCTGAATTAAAAGATTATGACCTAGAGGTAGTATATACCTTTTAACCAAAAGTTTGAGTGCTAAACTCACAAACAAATAAACAAATGGGTTACCAACTTTTTGGATTACTCTCCTTGGTGCGCGTCTATAACCTTTTTTGGGTTATTCTCGCTCAATATTTTGTTGCTTTTTTCATCTTTGGAGTGGGAGATGCTAAATTACTTTTGCTTCAAAACTTTGAACTTCATCTCATTGTTTTTATTACGAGTTGTATCATCGCTGCAGGTTATATTTTGAATCACCTTTACGACAGTCAAAAGGATTTAATCAATAGACCTTATAAAAGTATAATTGACGCTCAAATAAGTAGAGGCCAGAAATGGAGCTTTTTGGTGGGTATTAATGTCTTGGCACTAATGATTTCACTGTTTATTTCACTGAAATCTTTTTTGTTTTTCAACTTCTATATTTTTTCTATATGGATGTATTCACATCGCATAAAACGAATTCCCTTACTGGGTAATTTTTTTGCGGCTACCCTGTCTGTGATTCCAATATTAGCCGTGAGTATTTACTTTAATAGATTTGATTTATTGAATGCCTATCAGGCGCTGTTTCTCTTTTTACTATTGTTGATAAAAGAATTAATCAAGGATCTTGAAAATTTAAAAGGAGATTTGGCACTGTCCTACGCTACTTATGTGGTAGAAAATGGAGAGCACAGCACTAAAAAGATCATTGCACTACTAGCCGTTGGCTGCATCATTTCAGCGGCCTTGTTGTTTGAACAAGAACAAATGCAAATTTTAAAACCCTACTTTTTATATACCATTATTTTTTTAGGGGCCTTAACAGTCACTTTATTTTTGGTCAACAACAACAGGGCTTATCTTTTTCTTTATAATTTTGTAAAGTTAAATATCGTAATGGGTATTGCTAGCCTTGCATTTTTGGATCAGCAGTTTTGGTTAGAAATAGGTATAAGTGTACGGCAATTCCTCCAACTCTAAATTAAATTGCTATGCCAACCCATAAAAAATCCCGTCAAGACGGAATTAGATTAAATCGTTATATCGCTCACGCGGGAATTTGTTCAAGAAGAGAGGCAGATACTTTTATTGCTACAGGAAGTGTAAAAGTTAATGGAAAGACGGTTACAGAAATGGGGTTCAAGGTGCAGTCGAGGGATAAAGTGGAATTTGATGGTCGACTGATTACTCCTGAAAAAAAGGAATATATCCTTCTTAATAAACCTAAAAACTTTATTACCACAACAAGTGATGAACGCGGAAGAAGAACTGTGATGGAGCTCATATCTTCTGCGACTAAAAATAGACTCGTTCCAGTGGGAAGGTTGGATCGCAATACTACAGGTTTGCTCTTATTTACAAATGATGGTGATATCGCTGCCAAATTAACCCATCCCAAATACGGAGTGCGAAAAATTTATCACGTACAGCTCAACACCTCACTAAAGGTAAATGACCTTCAACAAATAGAGGCAGGAGTAACCCTTTCGGATGGCCCTATTCAGGTTGATGCCATAAGCTTTATAGCCAATGCCCCTAAGTCAGAAGTTGGAATTGAAATTCATTCGGGTAAAAATAGAATTGTACGGAGAATCTTTGAGCATTTGGGTTATGAAGTTCAAAAATTAGATCGTGTTGTTTTTGCAGGTCTTACCAAAAAAGATTTACCTCGAGGTCACTGGCGAAGCCTTACTCCCCAAGAACTCAGTACACTTAAAATGATTCGTTGATTTTGGTAAATCAAATAGGCAAAAACCGGGAGATAAATTATAAAACTTAGAGCGGTCGAAGGTTGAGCTGAGTAACCAGTGTAGAACAGGTAACTAAGAAATATACTTGCGCTCCAAACCACAACAAATTTCTGTTGATTTAATACAGACAAAAACAGGAGTGTGATTATATACCAAGGGTGAACGGTGGAAGTTGTAAACAAGTATAAAGTCAATATCAGCAACGCGTTTTTAATCGCCGTTTCTTTAGAGCGATTTTTGATTCCCAGATAAAATGAGGTAAAGAAAATAATGGCCGAAACTGCAGCACTATAGGTTTTGATAAACTTATATGACGGATAATTAAATAGATTTTCAGCCGTAAATTTTCCGATTTTATACAAACTACCGTTAAACGCAAAGTTAGAAAACCACAATTTAAGGGTAGCCCAAAAATTCAAAAGTTCGTTCACTTGAAAAAGGGGTAACAATAAAACGATAGAAGAGACAGAAAATACAATATAGAATCTTATGTTTTCTGCTTTTTTAAACAAGCTAAGCAATAACGGCAGAAACATAAGAGGAATTAATTTGACAAACACAGAAAGTGACCAAAATAAGCCTGCTAAGCTGACTTTGTTTTTTTGAATGAGCCATAAGGATATGGCAAAGAAGAAAACCATTACTCCTTCAAAATGTAAGTTCCCTACACCCTCCACAATTAATAAAGGATTTAAAAAATAGAGACCAATCCAAAGATTAGCCTTTGCACCTTTCATTAATTTTTGAAGGAACCAAAGAACACCTAGATCGGCTGTAAAAAGTACAGTTCGTAGGGCTTCAATTTCGTAAGGATTAAAGAGTGATGACAGATAAAAGAAGAATTGATTAAAAGGAGGGTAATTAGAATAATTCGTTTGACTCAAACCTCCCATAATTTCGTACAATGAACTCATCAAACTATTCGAACTGTATTGTTCAATGAGTTCACTTGGAGTGAATTGATAAGGGTTTATGCCATCTCCAATCAAATAACCATCCCAAATAAATCGACTAAAATCTTGTGATAACAGGGGTGTACTTCCGATAAAAACAATTCTCGAAAGGATCCCTAAAGCTGTAATTTGTCTTAATGAAAGGGTGTTGCAGGCACATAAATAAAGCGCAAAACTTAGAAAATAGAGTACAGAAAATTCAAAAAGAGCTGTTCTTTGTGTTTGATGGGCGAAAAAAGCGTAGCAAAATATCGATAAGAAAGGGATATAAACTTTAAGCTTTTGCAAAAATGGTTGCAAAGAATACGTATCCATAGCCTATAAACAACATTAAGTGAAAACTGAATAACCCATAGTCGTTTAAAGGTATGGCAGAATACATGCCGAACAAAAAGTAAAGCATTAAGCCAAATTCGAACATCAATTTAGGCGATAGTTTATTCGAAATATATTGGTTTCCTTTCCAGCTATCACTGATGCTTTTGATGTTGAATTTTGGCGTACGAACAAATTCACTCCTCTTACCCAGGTGACCTTCGATAACAGCAACCGAATTGTGAAGGGATAGCCCAAGTGCCACAGAGAAGTACGCAAAAAACAGACGTAAATAATCGATAAAATTATCCAACCCTTTACCTTGATTTGTCCTGTAGGTCGCGTAATAACAAAAGAATAAGATTATAGTACTTATGATAAAGAAACTGGTCAATTGAAAGACCCATCCCAATTCTGGAAACGCCGCTTTAATATAGAGCATGGGAACGCTTAAAAGTGCAACAGTGAAAACAAATAAAAATACAGAACTACTGAGTAGATGCATAAGTGCATGGAATTTTGTTTTCAAAGAAATATGAGAGGCACTAAGTACTCTTGTAGCGGTCTTCTTGAAGTTCTCCGCACCACCTTTATTCCATCTAAATTGTTGAGAGCGTGTTGCAGAGATTACCACAGGCAATTCAGCAGGAGTCTCTACATCTTCCAGATATTTTATCTTCCAATTTTTAAGTTGGGCTCTGTAACTCAAGTCTAGATCTTCGGTAAGGGTGTCTCCTTCCCAATTACCTGCATCAAAAATGCATTTTTTGTTCCATATACCTGCAGTTCCATTAAAATTGATAAAATGCCCTTTTGAACTTCTACCTACCTGCTCCAAGGTAAAATGTGCGTCTAGAGCAAAAGCTTGAATTTGCGTTAAAATAGAGTAGTCTCTGTTGAGGTGCCCCCATCTAGTTTGTACAGCTCCAATTTGCTTGTCTTTAAAATAGGGTACTGTTTTTTTGAGCCAATCAGGGTCAGGAAGAAAATCAGCATCAAAAATAGCGATGAGGTTTCCTTTTGCAATTTCAAGACCTTCTTTGAGTGCACCTGCTTTAAAACCTTGACGATTTGTTCGACAAATATGAATAATGTCTAGGCCTAATTCCTGTAGGTTAGCAATTATTTTTTCTGTTTGTGAGATTGAATCATCTGTTGAATCATCCAAGACTTGTATTTCTAGTTTATTTCGAGGATATTCTATTTTAGCTATATTGTTAAGTAAGCGTTCAAGTACATATTTTTCATTGTAAATAGGTAATTGAATTGTTACATACGGTATTTCCTTTGAATCAAATAAGTTAAACTTTGGAGCTGATTGATTCGCTTTTTTGTACCCTAGATAATTGATTAACAAGTTAAGTTGTGAAAGGCTGTATAAAAAAATAAGCAGGAGACATCCTGTATAAATCAGGATAGCGAAAACAGACAAATTGTACTCCATAGCTTACTTTAAACTGTACTTAAAAATCCAGCCCAGTATTTTAATGCCCGCAAATATAGTGCCTTTTAATGTACCTGACACTTTAGACTGACCAATTCTGTCTTTGTAACTGACTGGGACTTCGTCATATGCTATACCTTGTTTCAACACTTTCAACTGCATCTCCACGGTCCATCCATAGGTTTTATCACTCATATTCAGCTTCTGTAAAGTCTTGTAACGAATGGCTCTGAAAGGACCTAAATCAGTGAATTTCGACCTAAAAAACCATCTCATTAAAGCAGTGGCCAATGCATTTCCAAAAACCTGTTGAGGCGACATCGAATTTTTAGAGCGCAGTGCTGCGCTTCGAGCTCCAACAACAAACTCGACTTTTTCATCTGCTATTGGTTCGATTAAAAGTGGCATCTCTTCTGGAAAATCTGAGTAGTCTCCATCAAGAAAAACGATAATATCTTGGTTTTGGGCCTTGGGCTTAATATGTGCTATTCCCTTCAGACAAGCGTTTCCATATCCCATTTGCTTTTGATGCACTACTGTAGCTCCAGCTTTGAGAGCGACGGATGTTGTTTGATCTGTCGAATTGTTGTCGACCACAATTATGTCAGTGACATCTTTCGGAATTTCAGCAATAACTTTTGCTATTGATTTTTCTTCATTAAAAGCGGGTATAATTACCCAAACAGCTAAATTACTTTTTGTTGAGGACATCTGTATTTATACTGTAAGTGTTACCTGTCATAAATAGTGGATTCTTTAATTTTCCACTAGGAGAATCGTTTTCTAACTTGAGCACACCTCTTGGACAAACCGCTGAGCAAATACCACATCCAACACAACTAGATCTTATAATATTCTCGCCCCTTTGCGCATAAGATTTCACGTCTATTCCCATTTCACAGTAGGTGCTGCAATTCCCACATGAAATACATTGACCTCCATTTGTGGTTATTTTGAATTTTGAAAAAAGCTTTTGTTGCAACCCTAAGATTGCGGCCATAGGACATCCAAAGCGGCACCATACTCGGCTTCCAAAAATCGGATAAAAGCCAGTTCCTACAACTCCAGAAAACATACTTCCGATCATAAAGGAATACGATTTTCTAAGCGTTTCACTTTGAAGTAAGAATAAATGTTTAGGCTCTGCGATTAGACCATAGCAAACAAAACCCCCTAAAAGAATTCCAAATAGTAAAATCCCATTACGCGCATCTTTGGCTAAAAATGTTTTTTTGATTTTAAGCAGATAATATAAGAGTAGCCCGTTCACTGCTAAAATAAACCAGAGAAAGTCTTGCCTTCTGATGACGTATTTAGAGTAGTCACTTCTCAGATAGGAGTACACCACTGCCACGGTCATTAAGATGGCAAACCCTAGAACAACATGAATAAGCCAGCGTTCTAATTTCCATGTTTTTACAGACTTGTCACTCAAGTGTCTAAAGGTGTCGCCAGCTGTTTCTGCAAGTGCTCCACATCCGCAAACCCAAGAGCAATACCAGCGTTTGCCAAATTTATAGGTCAAAATAGGACTGATGATAAAAACACTCAGCACGCTAAAGAGTAGTAATCCTATCCCTAATCCTCCTGAACTGACAAATTGTTTGACCCTCCATCCATCGTATTGATAATAGTTTAAGGGCCAGATATTTTTAAAATCGTAATAAGGGATATCGCCGTGAAGACGAGCCATTATCTCCGGAAGAAAAAAGGCAAAAATGAACTGAAAAAACATAACACTTAATGTTCTAAGTTGCTGATAGCGGTTGCCTCGATATTTAAATAAAAACTTGACTCCAAAGACGAGAATTGAAAAGGTATACAGACAACCATAGACAAACCATTGTGTTGCTGGTTTTCCAGATAAATTAGCGCTGAGCGGATCAAAAAGTCTAATGATAGGTTCTAAATGTGAACTGTAGAAATAAAGCAAAATGTAAAACAGACATAAAACTAAGCCTAAGACCCAAGCGGTAAAACCTCTAGAACTCAATTTGTTTTGGTAAACTCCATTTTTGTGGTGCTTGTGAAGTTCATAACCATAGCCTATAACTCCCAAAGTCATACAGCTAAAACTAAATGCCAACACCATACTTTGAGCAAGGGATAAAATTCCACAAATAATCAGACTAAGAAGACCTGTAAGGCCTAGAACACTATATATTTTTTTCATCTTTATACCTGTTATAGGCCATTTGAATATCTCGACTGTAATTTTTAAAAAATTCAGGATTAAAAAAGGCTTTGGTCATATTGTTAACGATAAAATCGGTTGTTTTTTTTTCGATGAGCCATTGCTCAAATACCTCGTGCCTCAATCGAATTCCAAAACTGTTAATACCTAAAAAAGTGTTGTTTTCTCGGTCTAAAGCAATGGTTATCCACTTGTGATGAATGCTGTCAAGCACACATTGAAAATGGATTTCATTTTCTTTTTTCATTAGATCTGAACTCACTAGGCCATAGGTTTGATATTCTAATTCAAAAAATTTAGCTGAGTTGAACCAAGGACCCGGGGCGTAAACCGAGGATTCTACGCAGAGGTTTCTCGCAAGGGTTTCACCCATAATTCTCCCTGTGTACCACACGGCCTCAATAGGTCTTCTGTCTTGAGGAGGGTTCTTGTGTTGCGCACAATCTCCTATGGCAAAGACATCTTTGACGTTGGTCTCAAAATGCGGATTGATCAATACCCCTTTATCGGTTTCAATGGGAGTTTCTTTGAGCCAATCAATATTTGGGCTTACTCCAGTGGCAATTCCAACTAGATCACATGTTATACTTTGACCGGTATCTGTGGTAACCCCAATGACCTCGTTTTGAGCATTAACCTCTATCTTTTTTAGATTAGTTTCTAGGGCTAATCCTGGGCATTCTTTTGAGATATAAGAAGTGAGTAACTCGGCGTCAGAATTGGGCAAAACACCATTCCAATACCATTTTTCCCTTATCAAAAAGTGAGTATTAATATTCCGTCGCTGAAGCATCTCGGCCAATTCTATGCCAATTAATCCTCCACCTAAAAGGACTGCGTTTTTTGCATTTTTTGCATTTTCTTCTAGCGTGTGTAAATCGTCGAGATGGTAAAAACCTTGGACCCCCTTGGCATTTTGATTAGGCCAGTTGTAAAATGTAGGTTTTGAACCTGTAGCAATGACTAGATAGTCGTAAGAAGTCTCAAATTCTGTGTTTTCTTTTTTGAGTTGGATTACTTTTTGAGTGACGTCAATATGCTCCGCTCTGGCGTTGATTAATTTAATATTGTTTTTTTCAAAAAATTCCTGAGGATATCCATAAGTGTCCTGCAGTTTTACATCTCCCATAAAGATGTACATTAAGGCCGTTCTCGAGTAAAAAAGAGGAGATTCATCAGAAATCATCTCAATTTCAAATTCACTGAGCTTTCGAACCCATCGAGCTAAAGTGCTTCCAGCTATTCCGTTTCCTATGATGACTAATTTTTTCAATCGCCGTAAATTATAATTTAAAGATAATAACTTTATAAAGTGCGTATCCAACTTCAAATAGTATTGTTTATGGTAACTTTTGGACTTCAGGCTCAAGAGTTTTACAATGGAGTGAGTTTTGTGGCTAGTAGCGCTCAATTACAAAAAGAGCAGATCTCGCATTTAGCTGTGATTAATGCAGATGCAGCCGCATTGATGCCATTTGCTTTTATGTCTGATGAGCAAGTTCCTGAGTTGCGATTTAACAGAGATAATCAATGGTATGGAGAGACCAAAGCAGGTATCAAACAATACGGAAACCTGCTTAAAGCTGAGGGCTATAAGTTGATGATTAAACCTCAAATATGGATAAGAGGAGGTGTTTTTACCGGTACAATTGAAATGCAAACTGAAGCAGATTGGCAAAGGTTTGAGGATACCTACCGTTCTTTTATTTTGACTTTTGCTGAAATGGCTGAAGAGATTGATGCCTCAGTGTATTGTATCGGGACTGAATTAAAGCGCTTCGCAAGTAATCGTCCTGATTTTTTTTGTGCGCTAATCGAAGAAGTTCGTCAATTGTATTCAGGTCAATTAACCTATGCCGCAAATTGGGATGAATTTGAAGATGTTTCGTTTTGGAATGAATTAGATCATATTGGTATTGATGCTTATTTTCCTTTACTCGAAAAAAAAGAGGTGACCTCAGCAGAACTTATCTCAGCATGGAATCCATGGCTAGAGCAAATTAAAAAGGCTTCTAGTGCTCATTCTCGGCCTGTATTATTTACTGAGTATGGTTATAGAAGTATGAAATACGCAACGGCCAAACCTTGGCTTGTTGACAGAACCTTATCAGAAGTAGATTTCAATAATCAAGTTGAAGCTTATAAAGCCTTATATGAGGTGTTTTGGAAACAGTCATGGTTTTCTGGAGGTTTTCTTTGGAAATGGTTTATTGACTATCCGCAATCAGGAGGAGTATCAGATAACAGATTTACCCCACAAAACAAACCTGTGGAAAGCATAATATCCCATTACTACAATTGAGATTTAATAAAGCGATTGTAATGATATTTTAAGGTTTTTGGACCGAAACCTAAAAAATAGAAGGCGTGAATCAGGGCATAATGAAACTGTAATTTCATAAAACCAATTTTACGGTACTTGCGAGCTGAAGTGATAACCACATCTTCAGCTATACTAAAGTTGTACTGTTTGTATATTCTCGATATAAACTCGTTGTCTTCATAAATCTTATACCTCGAATCAAAACCTAAAAGGTTTTCAAATACTTCTTTACGTAGAAACAAGGTTTGATCACCTCCTCGGCAAATCAAATAATTAAATCGTGTAAAAAATGCGAAAAATTTTAGAAAAAATCCATCCGAATCAAATTTTAATCTAAAACAGCCTGCAGGTGCTTTTTGTAGTGTCTTCACTATGTGCTTATCAAAACCTTTTGGTAGAAGCGTGTCTGAATGAACAAAATAAAGCACATTGTATTTAGCAATTAGTGCACCTGCATTCATTTGATGTGCTCTACCCTTTTTACAATCTACCCAAGTACATTTTGAATGGAGTTCAAGTTTCTCAATTTGGTTGAAATATTTTTTTTTGGTTTGATCTTGACTTCCTCCGTCTACGACGATAAGTTCAAAATCTTCTGATTTAATGGACCCCGCAACAGACGAAAGAACTTTTGAAATCGTCTTTTCTTCATTTAAAACTGGAATGATGATACTGACTCGATCTTTTTTCATTGGTTGTTTTTGGTCAGAGGGTATTTAGTAGAGCTACAAGTTTTGGTGACTTTTTTAAATCATCGACAGTGTCAATATCGTTTTTTTCATCTAGTAAAAGAATACTTTTAGACGAAACATTTTTTAAAGTTTGCGCTAATACTTGATCAGTACCCCAAGCTTTTTCTTGAAATAGCGACTTGTCCCAAAAAGATAGCCCCAATAAATAATAGCCTCCGTCTTCAGCGGGCCCAATGCAGGTTTCATAAGATTCTAAACCTTCAAAGGCTTTTTCAAGATCAGTGGTTTGTAAATCGAAAAGGTCTGCTCCGATGATGACGATTTTTTGATACCCCTTTTTAAAACCGATTTTTACGGCATTACTCATTCGATCTCCGAGATCTTTTCCCATTTGAATTCCCTGCTCGAATTTATGTTTTTCAAGTATAGGGAGTTTTTCAAGCCGTTGTGTAAATAGCACCTTTTTATCCGCATTAATAGATGATGCAATTTTAAAGGTGTGATTCAGTAAGATTTGATAAATCTCTAAGGCTTTTTGTTCGCCTATGCTTTCGGCTAATCGTGTTTTAACCTTTCCTAAGTCTGGATTTTTGGCAAAAATTAACAGCAAATTTTTCATTTAGTATACCTTTTTTCCGCTTTTCAAAAGCATACCCCAGAACCTGTTGAAAGCATGGACGTTTTCTGTTTGACGGTTATTTTCATCATATACTTCGAAACCTTTATTTTTCCATAAAAAAATACCACCGTATAAGTTTTTCACATTGGTAAAACCTTTTTTTAATAGTACTTCTCCAAGATCTTCTGAACGCACTCCTATTGAACAATAAACGACTATAGGTTTATTTTTATCAATATCATCGAGTGCTAAACTTTCTGAGTTAAATTGTTCTCCAATGAACTTTGCATCTTTTATTCGGCTTACTTGATACTCTTCTTTTTTTCTTGAATCAAGCAACAATATATCACTGTTATTGAGTTCTTTATTTAATTCATCCACACTGATATAGGGCACAGTTTTATCGTTCAATAGCTTTAGCGTTTGATCAATACTTTTCTGTTGTTGTGCGTTCAAATTAAATAAACTTAAAAATAGAAGATAACAGAGGCAACTTTTTGTTTTCATAGGTATTAATCGAATTTAAGTAAATTCAGTAACATTTAAGATTAAAACAGTTTTTATGAAAAAGGTTTTTTTAATTGGACTATGTGTTCTTTCTTCGTGCGCTCAAATGAATAAGGAAACTGCTATGAATAACAAATCTGAGAATCAGGATGTTTATAGTGAAATGTATAGGCCTCAATTTCATTTTAGTCCTCCCAGTCATTGGATGAATGACCCCAACGGCTTGCTTTATGAAAATGGTGTGTATCATTTGTTTTATCAACATTATCCAGAGGATATCGTGTGGGGACCCATGCACTGGGGTCATGCCATTTCAAAAGACTTAGTGCATTGGGAAAATAGGCCGATAGCCTTATATCCAGATGAACACGGTTATATATTTTCGGGTTCTGCTATTTTCGATAAAAACAATAGTTCTGGACTGGGCACCGACGAAAACCCACCCCTGATTGCTATTTTCACTTATCACCACTCTGAAAAAGCAAAGTTAGGAACTGATGATCATCAAACTCAAGGTATTGCCTATAGTCTCGACCATGGCGAAAATTGGACCATGTACAAGGACAATCCGGTAATCAAAAACGAAGATAAAATCAGAGACTTTAGAGACCCCAAGGTATTTTGGCATGAAGAGTCATCATCTTGGATCATGAGTTTAGTAGCTGGAGATCACTTACAATTGTATCGTTCTGAAAATTTAATCGATTGGGAATACGCCTCTTCATTTGGTCATAATCAAGGTGCACACGGTGGAGTATGGGAATGTCCCGACCTCTTTCCTTTAGAAGTTGAGGGTGAAACCCATTGGGTACTGCTTATAAGCATTAACCCTGGTGCTCCTAACGGTGGAAGTGGAACTCAATATTTTATAGGTGAATTTGACGGTTATACCTTTAGCTCAGAACAAAAAAATTGTCTGTGGATAGACTTGGGTCCTGACAATTATGCAGGGGTGACTTACAATGATGTTCCTAACGAAGATAGAATCTTTATTGGCTGGATGAGTAATTGGAATTATGCCAACATAACACCGACCCAAAAATGGAGGAGCTCAATGACGATTCCAAGAGTGCTATCACTTCGAAAGACACCTAACGGCAATAGGCTTGTAAATACTCCTATTAGCAAGCTTGATAGTATTTCTAAAATTCAGCCTCTAGCGCTTGACCAAAAAGAGGCTCGGCAAATTCATCTTCAAAACGACGAGGATTTTGAACTGATGCAGTCTCGAATTCTATTTGAAACCGAGCTTGATTTTGAAATGAAATGGAAAAATGCCGCTGGAAACACACTTTTAATTTCCGCTGATGGACAAGAAATTCTGGTTGATCGCTCAAATTCAGGTTATGTAGATTTTGAGGATACTTTTGCCACTAATCCAATCAAGGCATCTTTAGCTGACCTTCAAAACGAGAAGGTTCATAAAATTGAAGTTTTTGTAGATCATTCCTCGGTGGAGTTATTTATAGATGGAGGATTGGTGTCGCTCACGGTTCAGGTTTTTCCTGAGGAACCCTTTTCTGATTTCAGTTTGAATGCTGATAAAGAGGTGCTTGATTTTAAAGCATATGCTGTAGAACGTATTTGGGATTAAATTTAAAATCCTTAATTAGGGTATTTACGGACTTATTTGTTTAACTTTAAAACAAAAACTTTAAACCTTATGAAAAAAGATAGACGTTCGTTTTTAACCCAAGTTTGCCCAACGGTTGCTTTTGCTTTCTTTGGATTATCCTTTTTAGAGGCTTGTTCAAAAGATAGTTCTTCAGAGCCAGAAGGTCCTGACCCAGGTCAAGGTAATACAGGTGACGACGGTTATAGCATCAACGGAAATACGGTAACTATAGACTTGTCAAACTCAAATTTTTCGGCAATTGGTACTTCCGGAGGGTTTAAAAATTTATTAGATGCAGGGGTATTGCTACTGAGAATTTCTTCAAATGAGATATTAGCTTTTGATAATTGCTGTCCTCATGTTGGGACTTCTTCACAGTGGTCTTATGCAAACAACAAATTTACCTGCGGTAATCACGGAAATAGTTACGGGATCGATAACGCCAATGTGGTCAATTGTAATTCGGGTTCAACATCAGGAAACTTGAGATCTTTTAGCACTTCGATTTCTGGAACGACATTGACTGTTACAACATCTTAATTTTTTGATTTGTGTTTAAATTGAATAAATCAG